>JAMPYE010000087.1 GCA_023700825.1 Thermoanaerobaculia bacterium
CCCCGCGTTTCGCGGCATCACGGTTGCCGCGATGCTGCTCGTGAACAACCCGGGTAGCTGGGGAGCGATCTGGGATCCGCTCGAGCACGCCGTCTGGCACGGCTGGACGCCGACGGACCTGATCTTCCCGTTCTTCCTCTTCGTCGTTGGAATCACGACCCACCTCTCGCTCCGCGGCGAGCGGAAGCGCGACGCGAGCGAGAGGTCGATCGCGGCGAAGATCGGCAAGCGCGCCGCGATCATCTTTCTGCTCGGGGTCGCGCTCAACGCGTTCCCCTTCGTGGAACTCGGCGCGGTGCCCGGGCTCGACGACCCGTCGTTGTTCGACCGCGTCCTCCATCGATTCGAGACTGTCCGGATTCCTGGCGTCCTGCAGCGGATCGCGCTCGTCTACGTCGTCGTCGCGCTGTGGGAGTCGTGTGCTTCCCGGCGAACGAACCGGCGTGTCGCTTCCCCTGCCGAGGTGGTTGCCGTCCTCGCGATTCTCGGTGGCTACTGGGCTGCGCTCACTCTCGTTTCTGTGCCCGGAAGCGGATTGCGCGGAAGGGAAGTACTCGACACGCCGTCGGCGACGCTGGCGGCTTGGTCGGACCGCGCAGTGTTCGGCACGGAGCATCTCTACCGCCAGGCGAAGGACTGGGATCCGGAGGGAGCGCTGTCGACGCTGCCTGCGTGCGCCACCGGGCTTCTCGGGCTCTTCGCGGGGCGCTGGATCGCGGGCGGCGCGGAGTTGCGCCGAAAAGTCGCGATGCTCGCCCTCGCGGGAGTCGCAGGCATCGTGGCGGGACTTGCGTGGGGCGCATTCTTCCCGATCAACAAGAACCTCTGGACGAGCTCGTACGCGGTGTTCACCGGCGGCTTCGCCGCGTTAGGCCTGGCCGCGTGCGCGTGGGTCGTCGACATTCGCGGGGCGCGCACGGCGGCGATGCCCTGGGTCGTCTTCGGGGTGAATCCGCTCCTCGCGTTCGTGGGGTCTGGCGTGATGGCCCGGCTCCTGACGTCGGTTGTCAAGGTCGAATGGCAGGGGCGACGGCTTCCGCTCCAGAGGGCACTATACGAGTCGACGTTCGCCGCGTGGCTGCCTCCGCACGCGGCGTCGCTCGCGTGGGCCATCGCCTTTGTTGGCGTGTGGGCGCTCCTGCTCTGGCCGCTGTGGAAGCGAGGGATCCTCTGGAAGGTGTGAACGCGGCCTAACGGGATCGGCGGCGGGGCGAGCGCGGGTACGCCGCCGCGGCGGGTGGACGATGGCAGCCGGGTCAGACTACTGCCAGCGGATCTCCCTCTCGTCGGGAAGGGACGTCGAGATCAGGAGCTCGCCGCCATCGGCCATCGCCTTGACGCTCGAGCGCAGGCGGGGGAAGAAGGTGTCGGCCCTGAGCGCGGGACCGGCGCCGAGACCGACCCAGCAGTCGCGTCCGCTCGACTTGGCGGCGAGCAGGCAGTGGTCGGCGATCTCGACGACCTCGTCCCAGGTGAAGAGGTCCGCGTCGCGGGGGACGAAGGGAAAGACCGCCCACCCGATCGAGCAGCGAAGCTGGATGAGCCTGCCGTCGAACGCGTCGAACACCTCGGTGCGCACCGCTTCGAGGATGCGGTCCGCGATGCGCGGCGCCTCGCCGCGCGAGCTCCGGCGCGCGACGGCGAGAAACTCTTCGCCTCCCCAGCGGACGATCGTGTCGGTCTCGCGGACGGCCGAGGCGAGCGTTCCGCAGAACTGGCGCAGGATCGCGTCGCCGACCGTGTGGCCGAAACGGTCGTTCACGTTCTTGAAGAGGTCGATGTCGACGACGAAGAACATCAGGTCGTCGCCGCTTCGCAGCGAGCGTCCGACTCTTCCGGCCTCACGAGCCATCTCCTGCGAGAGGAACCGCCTGTTCTTAGCCCCCGTCAGCGGATCGGTGACGCTCATGTCGGCGAGCGTCACGTTCGCGGATTCGAGCTCGCGGTTCATCCGCTCCAGGTCGCGGGTCCTGCTGCGGACGACCTTCTCCAGTTTCTCGGTTCTCGCCCTGAGCGCGCGAAGTCGCAGCTGGTGCGCGGAGGCGAGCGCGCCGATACCTGCCGCGAGGTACGCGAGCGTGGCCCACCACGACAGCCACGGCGGCGCGAGGATCCGGAAGCGCGTCTCGATCGGCCCCGAGACGTTGCCTTCGAAATCGCGGCCCCAGACGAGGAGCGCGTAGTGCCCCGTGCCCAGATCGATGAAGCTTCGCTCGGAAGCGGGCGCCCATTCGCCCGGCTCGCTCTCCGCGCCCACCAGCTGGGTGCGGTAGAGCGCCTGCTCGCCGTGCCCGAGATCGACGAGGCGGAAGGAAACCGTCAGGTCGTCCTCGTCGTGCCGGAACGTCGAGCGGCCCGCGATGTCGTGCCGATGCCTGCCAACTCGGACCTCGCGCACGAGCAGAGTCTTCGGCGTCTGGTCGTCGCTCGACGCGCCGGGGTCGAGTATCGCGGCGCCCCGTGTCGTCCCCACCCAGACGCGACCCAGGGAGTCGACCATCGAGGCCCCGAAATTGCTCTCGTTGCCCGGCAGGCCGTCGGCCGTCGTGAACACCTTCACGGTCGCGTTCGCCGCGCTTGGAGCGACGCCAGCGGGGAACGTGACGCGCGCGACGCCGCGGCCCGTGAAGATCCAGAGCCGGTCGGACTTGTCACTGCGGATCTGGTAGACGGTGTCGCTTGGCAGCGCCATTGCGCTCCGCTTCGAAAGCGTTTCCCAGGAGCCTCCGTCTTCGCCGGCTTCGCGCCACGCGAGCCCGGCCGCGGTGCCTGCCCAGAGGTACGTGCGCGCGTCGGGGCCGGTCGAGATGTGCAGGCTCCGAACGATATCCGCCGGAAGCCCGTTGCTGCGGTTGATCACTTCGACGCGATCGCCTTCGATTCGCGCGATGCCGCGATTCGTCGCCGCCCAGACGCGGATTCGCCCGTCGGCTTCGTCCGAGAGAAGTGCTTCGATCCGGCCGTCGGGCAGCCCTTCCGACCTGCTCCATCCTCCCTGCGGGCCGCGCGACCAGAGTCCGGCGCCGTAGGTGCCGGCCCAGATCCTCGTGGAGCCGTTCTCGGGCGTCTCGAGCAGCGAGACCACCGATTCGCGCGGGAGGCCGGCCTCGGCGCCCTCGATCGACCACTTTCCGCCGCGGAGCGCCGCGAGACCGCGATTCGTCCCCGCCCAGAGAGTCTTCCTGTCCGCGCTTTCCAGCAGGGCGAAGATGGAAGCGCGCGAGACGGGCTCTCCCTCCACACGCCTCCACGAGCCGTCGACGAACGCCGCGAGTCCGGCGGTGGTTCCGAGGAAGTAGCGCCGATCCCCTTGCCCCTCCGCTTCGATGAGGCTCACGACGGATGAGTCGGGAAGGCCGGCGTCGGAGTCGATGGAACGCCACGAATGGAGATCGAAACGAACCAGCCCGGTCAGCGTGCCCGCGAACAGGTGTCGGGACGGTCCGTGGTCCGGGAAGGGAGCGAGTGCGAACACGAAGAGATTCGGCAGCCCGGACTCGAGGCCGATCGAGTGCCACTTTCCGTCGACCCGGTAGCGAATGCCGTCGCCGTCGAGGGCGGCCCACAAAGAAACGGTGCCGCGCGCGTCGCGGGTCAGCGTCACGGCGTTCACGCGCTGGCCGTCGAGCTCCCTCGAAGGGTTGCCTCGGCCGATCGACACGAGCCCTTCCTCCGACGCGATCCAGAGCGAGCGCCCGCCGGCGCCATCGTCCTCTTCCGCGAAGCCGGTGATCCGCGCTCCGGCAACCGCCGCCGTCGTTGCCGCATCGGGCGTGCAGTTCTCGGCGCTGCACCGGAAGACTCGACCGTCCATCGTGCCGACGAGGAGCTCGGAGACTCCCGCGCGAAGCGCCGTGACGCGCACGCCTTCGAGCTCGGCGACGAGCGTCGAGCCGAGCGTGGAGGGATCGATCCGGAAGAGCCCTGCGGGAGAGCCCGCCCAGATCTGGCGCGCCCCTGCCGGCGTCGACGTTTCCGCGAGAGCGGTGACCGACTGGCCTGCGACGCCGGGATGGGCGACGCTCGACCACTGCTCCCCGGAGAGGCGATGAACCCCACCCCCTTCGGTCGCGAACCAGCTCGATCCGTCGGAGGCGACGAGCATCGTCCGTGGCCAGTTCGACCGGGCGGCGCCCGGCATTTCGACGGGCGTCCAGCGAGATCCGTCGAACACGGCGGCGCCTTCGCGGGTCGTCGCCCAGAGCCGCCCATCCTGGGCGAGAGCGATGGCCTCGATCGAGCTTTGGGGGAGGCCGTGGTCGTCGGTGTAGACCCTGGCGTGGAGCCGCGCCGCGAGTGCCGGGTCCCGCTCGTCGGTGGCGCGCGGCTCGTGCGCGGAGGCGCCGCCTATGGCCAGGTTCGCGACCGCGACCAGCAACGTCGCGACGACCTCACGGATAAGACGGTTGCTCTTCGTCATCGAAGCAGTCGCGAATCATACCGTGATCGGCGATAATCGACAGCGCGATCCAAACATTCGGAGACGACGAATTGCCAGACGGGGCGGATGCCGCGACGGAGTGGACGTTTCACGGGCGGAGCTTCAACCCGTCGACGCGCACGGTCCGCGCCTTCGACGGCAGCGGGCTCGCCGACGAGCTCAGGGACGAGGAAGTCTTCTCGTGGATCGATCTCGAGGGTCGCGACATCGGCGCGATGAACGAGGTGCTGCACAAGGTCGGGATCGACCTCGTGCTCGTCAGCCACTTCGGAGAGGACGAGATCCTGCCGAGGATCGTCGACCAGTCGGACTGCTTCGCGTTCTACCTCTACGAGATCCTCCATCCCGACGATCACCTCGACACGTCCTCCGGGCTGCGCGAGCTCGAGGTGCAGCGGATGATCGTCGTGCTCGGAGCCGACTACGTCATCACGTATCACCAGCGGCCGATCGAGGCCGTCGAGTACGTCAAAGAGTCGTGCGAGGCGAATTTCAGGATGTTCGGCAAGTCTCCAGGCTTCATCGCGTTCCTCTTTCTGAGCCGCTGCCTTTACGATTACGCGCACCTCAACCTCGCGAACGACAACTACCTCGATTCCCTCCAGACGCGCCAGCTCAGCGGACAGGTCAAGAAGCTCGAGGAGATGATCTCGGTCGCCGGGCTGAACATCCTGACGCTCAAGAAGCTGACCGCGAGCCTCCACATCGTGCTGATGCTGATGGTCACGAAGCGGAGCCCGTTCATCAGCGGGGAGGCGCGGCTCTCCTTCGCCGAGCTCCTTCAGGGGGTGCAGTCCGTGCGCGGCGCGATCGACTCCTCGCGCGACCTGCTCGATGGAATCGTCGGGAGCTTCCAGGCGAGCGCGGCCGCGAGGACGGCGGAGATCGCCCGCGTGCTGACGGTCGTATCGGCGATCATCCTTCCTCTCTCTCTCGTCGCAGGAATCTACGGAATGAACTTCAAGCACATGCCGGAGCTGGAAGGCCGGTACGCCTATTTCATCGTGCTGGGCGGAATGGCGGTCCTCGCGGCCGCGCTCCTCGGCGTGTTCAAGCGGCTCGGCTGGATCTGGTCGGGGAAATCACGCGGATGACCCATCGAAGGGTCGTCCCCGGCGCCGCTGCGACGGTCTACAATAGCGTCCGAAATGACGACGAATAACCTGGACGACGCGGCGGAGAGCGAGCGCCTCGAAGCGGTTCGCGACTGGGGCGTGCTCGAGCTCGAAGGGGACGAGACGCTCGACGAGATCGTGAAGATCGCGGCGCTCTCGTGCAGCGCGCCGGTGGCGATGATCGGCTTCATGGACGCCGATCGCCAGTGGTTCAAGGCGAAGCAGGGGTGGTCGATCGAGTCGATGCCGCGCCACCTCAGTTTCTGCAATCGCGCCATCGAGCAGTTCGGCACGGTGATGATCGCGGACACGCAGCGCGACCCCGAGCTCGCGCGGCATCCTCTGGTCACGGGGCCGCCGAACATCCGCTTCTACGCCGGCGCGCCGCTGATCACCGCGGAGGGGCACGTCCTCGGGACGCTCTCCGTGTTCGACAGCGTTCCGCGCTCGACGCTGAACCCGACCCAGAAGCGGATCCTCGAGTCGCTCGCGAAGGAAGTGATCAGCGCGCTGATCATGCGGCGCGACGTCAGCGAGCTGGAGAAGCGGGCGAGGGAGACCACCGACGTCAAGCACGCGCTCGCCGAGACGCAGGAGCGTCTGCACGACCTGTTCGAGAGCGTCGACGACTTCATCCTCACGATCTCGACCGACGGGCGCTTGATGCACGTGAACCGCTCGTGGCTCGACACGTTCGCCTACTCCCGCGAGGAGATCGCGCGCGTCTCGATCTTCGACATCGTGAACCCGGACATGCGGAGCGAGTTCGTCAACCTCTTCCGGCGCGTGGTGGCGACCGGCCGCCCCGAGACGATCGAGACCGTCTTCCTGACGAATCACGGCAGGCGGATCACGGTGGAAGGGAAGCTCAGCCCGCGCGTGCTCGAAGGGCGTTCCTCGCTCGTGCGCGTCATCTTCCGCGACGTGAGCGAGAGAAAGCAGTTCGAAGTGGAGCTCGGCAAGGCCCGCGACGCGGCGCTCGAGTCGGCGCGGCTCAAGAGCCAGTTCCTCACCAACGTGAGCCATGAGATCCGCACGCCGATGAACGCGATCGTCGGCATGCTCCAGCTGCTGCTCGACTCGAAACTCGATGCCGAGCAGACCGAGTTCGCGCGCACGGCGCTGTCGAGCGCCGACGAGCTCCTCAGCATCATCAGCAACATCCTCCAGGTGTCAAAGCTCGAGGCCGGGCGGCTCGCGAAGACGCTGAGCGATTTCGACCTCATCAACACGGCGACCTGGATCGTCGAGGTGATGAAGGTCGCCGCGGCCGAGAAGAACCTCTCGATGTCGATGCACCTCGACGAGAACCTCCCCGCGGTCGTCTACGGAGACGTCAGCGCGGTCAGGCAGGTGCTGACGAACCTGCTGAACAACGCGGTGAAGTTCACCGAGCACGGCTCGATCCGCGTCGAGCTCCGCCTCGAGAGAGAAACCGACACGCACCTGATCGTCCGGTTCGAGATCACCGACACCGGAATGGGCATCGCGGAAGACGCGCTCGGGCGGATCTTCGAGTCGTTCACGCAGGTCGACGGCTCGATGACGCGCAAGTACGGCGGCGTCGGGCTCGGGCTCTCGACTTCGAAGCAGCTGGTCGACCTGATGGGTGGCGTCATCGGCGTGGAGAGCAAGGTGCTCAGGGGCTCGACCTTCTGGTTCAGCATTCCGTTCGAAAAGCGCACGGCGCGAGCCGAGCGGTTCGATTTCACCGGGACGAGAGTGCTCGTCCTGGACCAGAGCGTGACGAGCCGGAAGATCGTCGTCCACTACCTCGAGTCGACGCTCAGGATGCGCTGCGACACCGCGACCTCGCCGGTCGACGCGCTGGAGATGCTGCGCAACGAAGCCGCGGTGGGGGACCCGTTCCGCGTCGCGATCTTCGACCTCCACATGCCCGCGATGCACGGCCTCGCGCTGGCGGGCGAGATCAAGGGTGATTCGTCGATCGCGGCCACGTCTCTGATCTCGATGATCTCGCTCGGCGAGCAGGTCGACGACGACCTCCTGCGCGAGGTCGGAATCTCGGCCTACATCCAGAAGCCGGTCGAGCAGGCCGAGCTCCTCGACGCGGTGACGATCGTGATGGCGAGCGAGCTGCGCCCCGCGCGCAAGGTGCTGGAAGCTCCGGTGCCCGTCGAGGCGACGCCGTCCGTGCTCCCGATGCCGCCCGCCGAAGGGGTCAGACGGGTACTTCTCGCCGAGGACAACGCGCTCAACCAGAAGCTCACGAGAAGCCAGCTCGTCAGGCTCGGCTACGAAGTCGACATCGTCGCGAACGGCGCCGAAGTGCTCCGGAAGATCCAGGAACAGTACTACCCGGTGATCCTGATGGACTGCCAGATGCCGGAGATGGACGGCTACGAGGCGACCATACAGCTACGCCGGCTCGAGGGAGCGACGCGTCGCATCCGCATCATCGCGATGACCGCGCACGCGCTCGAGGGCGACCGCGAGAAGTGCCTTGCCGCTGGCATGGACGACTACCTCTCGAAGCCCACGCGCCAAGAAGACCTCGCCAACGCGCTGGCGAGGTGGACGCAGGGGTAGGCGAGAGGCGAAAGGCGAAAGGCGATCAGCAGGCGTTCCTGACCCGGCGTCGGGGAGTGTGGATTGCCTCTGCTTCGGAGTTCTCGCGTTCGTTCCCGGTTGCGGGATTGCCCACTGCCGCGCTCGTGCTGCGCGTTCGAGTACGACGGTACGTCTCCGGCCGCCACGTTGGTCTGCGTTCGAGGGCGAATGTTGGCCTGCTCATCGCCTTTCGCCTCTCGCCGTTCGCCCCTCCACGCTTCGCCCGCAGCTACGCGTCCTTACTCTTGTACTGCATGATCCCCGCAGCAGTTAGGCCGCAGATCAGGGTGAGAACCCAGACCGCGGTGGGGCTCGTGGCGTAGATCCAGGTTCCGAGCGCCGGGCCGAGGGCGAGGCCGACCGACCAGGTGATTGCCCACATGCCCATGTATCTCCCTCGAAACTCCTCCGGCGCGAGGTCCGCGACATAGGCTCCGCCGAGCGGCGCGTTCGTCATCTCTCCCAGCGTCCAGATCAGCACGGAGAGCACCATCAGCGGGATCGAGAAGGCGACGATGTTCACGGCGAAGCCGATGCCGACGAGCGCGTAGCCGAGGGCCATGACCGATCGCGGCCGCACGCTTCTGCGCGTCATCGAAGCGATCGGCAATTCGAGGAGGATGATCAGGAAGCCGTTGAGGGAGACGAGCGCGCCGTAGGTTGCCGCGGTGAACCCGGCGTCGATCACGTGGAGAGCGAAGGTCGACTCGAACTGGAAGAAGGCGATCGAGGCGATCGTCGATGCTGCGAGGAAGGCGAGAAAGCGCCGGTCCGCGGCCGCGTGACGCAGGGCCGGAGCCCACCCCGCATTCTGCTCGCTGCCGCGGAGCCCCTGCGGAAGCGCGACCAGCGCGACGATCCCGTAGAGCACCGAGGTGATCGCGTCGCCCACGAAGAGCCAGGTGAACGAAATGCTCGCCATGAAGCCCGCGGCGGCCGGGCCGAACGCGAAGCCGGCGTTGATCGCGAGACGGTAGGCAGCGAAAGCGATCACGCGATTGCCAGCGGGGGTCAGGTCTGCGAGTAGCGCGCTCGCCGCGGGGCGGTACAGCTCGGCCGCGATCCCCGCGAACGTCGCCAGCCCGACGATCGTCCAGTACTCCTCGGCGCAGGCAAGCGCCAGCATCGCGACGGCCGAGCTGAACATCGAGATCGCGATCGAGTTCCGGCGCCCGACGCGGTCGGCCAGCCATCCGCCGGTCATCGACGAGATGCCGTGCCCGACGCCGTACGCGCCCAGAGCGAGCCCGCCCGCTGCCGCGCCGTGCCCCTTACTGCCGAGGTAGAGGACCAGGAACGGATGGACGAACGACCCGAATCGGTTGATGAACGTCCCGAGAAACAGGATCCACGCCTCACGCGGCAGAGCCCTCAACTCGGTGCGAAGATCGGACATCGAATGGGCAGGGTAGCAGAGGGCAGGGGACGGGGAGGTTGTTAGTTGTTAGGTGTTAGGTGTTAGTTGTTAGACAGGCATGGCAAGATTCCTCATGCTTCATTCGACATCCTTCATTCCGGTTTTCGTCCGACCCACACAAACCGAAATGACGAATGTCGAATGAGGAATGAAGAATGAGGAATGGAGAATCGAAAGGCTGGCCACACCTGTCTAACAACTATCAACCAACAACTAACAACTAACAACTAACAACTAACAACTAACAACTAACAACTAACAACTAACAACTTCCCCCTCCCCCTACCGCGCCAGCTTCGCATTCACGGTGATGTTCCAGAAGACCTCGACCGGTTTGCCGTCGAGCGTGGCGGGCTTGAACTTCCACTGCTTGATCGCGGCGACGGCGGCCTCGTCGAGGCCCATGGGCAGGGGCTTCAGCACGCGGGCGCTCTTCACGCTCCCGTTGCGATCGATGACCGCTTCGACGATCACGATTCCCTGGATCCCCACCTTCTTCGCCTTCTCCGGGTAGACGATCTCGACACGCTCGATCACCTCGGGGGCCTTGATGTTGCAGCAGATCCGGAGCGGGGTGTCCTCGCCGGGCGTCTGGAGCGACACTCCTTCTTTCGCCATGGTTGCGGGCTTCGGAGCGGCAGACTGTGCCACGGCCATGCCACGCGCCTGCTCGTCCTTCGCGTCGCGTCGCCCTGGCTCGGCGATCGCTGCCGGCGCCGGCGCGCCGGTGGCAGCCAGATTCTCCTTCTCTTCGGCGTAGCCCTTGTCACGATCCTCGAGGGCCTGCGCCTCGGCGAGCTTCTCCGCGCGGTCGTCGGTCGTGCCGATGACGCCGCCGACGACTCCACCCAGCACTCCTCCTTCAACGCCTCCTTCGACGCCCTTTTCCACGGTCTGCGCTCTCGCGGATGACGGTGGCGGAGGCGGCGGGGGCGGGGCCGGCGCAATGTCGTACGAGTAGTTCGAGCTCTTTTCGCTCTGCCGGGACCTGACGGCGGGCGATTCCGGCGCGAGCGTGGTGGAACTTGCCGTCGGTGCAGTGGGGGGCGAGAACTCGAGGCTCTCTCGCCCGTCGGCCTCTGCGATCGACGCGGTCGCAGTCTCGCTCTTCTGCGATTCGAAGGTGACCATGTAGATCCCCACGCCGACGATCGTCAGCGCGAGGAACGAGGCCGCCACCTGCCATGACATTCCCCAGGATGCCGCGGACGCGACGTCACTCTTCCTGCCCGCAGAAGCAGAGTCCCGGTATCGAAAGGAGGCGGGGATTTCCGCCTTGATCCGGCGCGCGAGATCCTCGGGAGGCTTGGGAACCTCCCGAAGACCGAGCCGCCTGCGAATGTCGTCCTTCGTCGGCTTCATGACTTTGTCGTCTCCATCATCGCGGCCTCGAGAAGCATGAATGCCTTCCTGAGCCGCTTTCGGATCGCGACGGCGGTGATCTTCTCCTGCCTCGCGATCTCCGGTATCGGCACGTCGCCCCAGAAGTGCGCCGTCACCGTGTAGCGCAGATCCTCGGGGAGCGAGAGAACCGCCTCGCGCAGCAG
Organism: Thermoanaerobaculia bacterium; assembly: GCA_023700825.1. Taxonomy (GTDB): domain Bacteria; phylum Acidobacteriota; class Thermoanaerobaculia; order Gp7-AA8; family Gp7-AA8; genus JACPDH01. The sequence continues at coordinate 11,092 of JAMPYE010000087.1, forward strand.
CGACGATTCCTCGTTCCGGCCAATCGTCTCTTCGATCGACGGCGCCGGGTCGTTCACTTCCATCGACCCCTCGTCGAGCTCCACGCTGCGGTCGGGCCGCCTCACGTGGTTGAGAAAGGTCGTGTACGCGATGCGGTAGAGCCAGGTCGAAAGCTTCGAGCGGCAGTCGAACCCGGCGAGCGACTCCCACGCCTTGCGGTACGTGTCCTGCGTCAGGTCGGCCGCCAGCTCTGCGTCGCCGTGGCACATGCGATACAAGGCGGCGTAGACGGCCGAGTAGGTCCGTTCAACGAGCTGCTCGGCAGCGTCGCGATCGCCGAGCTTGGCCGCGTTGACGAGTCGGGTCTCGCCGAACTCGAAGATCACGCCGCCGAGCTCCCGGACGGCTTCCGCCTCTTCCGCATGGCCCATTCTATTCACGTAAGGTTGGACACCGCGAGGGCGCAGGGCGAAACCTGCTCCGCGATCGGTTACCATTCGGGCATGGCAACCGAGGAGCCGGCCCGGACCGGAGAGTCGCGGCTCGAAGAGGCTAGAGACCTGATCGCGGCAGGATCCGACGTGCCGACAGAGCTCGTTTCGGCGCTCGTAGCCGAGATCGACGCCCTCCGCGATCAGCTCGCGTTGAGCGGCACCTTCGAGCAGGGGTACATCGACGAGATCCAGAGGATGAACCTGCTCGTCAAGGAGCTCGCCGACTACGTCGAGACCATCGCCGACGCCGTGTCCGACTCGCTAGGCTCCGAGGAAGTCACCGCCCAGCTCCGGCGCCACGTCGTGAAGCTGATCCTCGAATCAACGCAGGCCGTCCGCGCCGCGGCCGGGCACTGACTTCGCCCATCCGAAGGGAGCCCATGTGGAGTGCGAAAGCGAAGCTTTCG
>JAMPYE010000088.1 GCA_023700825.1 Thermoanaerobaculia bacterium
AACTGCTCGAAGGGAAGGCGGGAGTGCGGATGTTCACCGTGACCGGCGACCCCCAGGTGCTTTCGGCGTTTCTCGACGGCACGCTTCGCCTGTTCCGCTTCCGCACCAGGATCAGGCACGAGGGGTACACGTTTCACCGGAGGGTGTGAGGCTGGGGATTTCGGATTTCGGAATGCGGATTTCGGATTTAAAATCCGCAATGATAATTGTTTTCTATTTAGCGACACGATTATAGGAAGCACCGCGTGAAGGCGAAATGCCCGCCCCTCACGAAGGTTCTCCAATCCGAAATCCGAAATTCGAAATTCGAAATTCGAAATCCCTAACTCGTCGGCTTGCTGGGCGCGGGCAGCGTGGCCGAAAAGTCTCTCTCGATCCGCGGAAGGTACGCGTCGATCAACTCCTGCACGCGCTCCGGGGTCGACGCCCGCACGATGAAACCAACGTGGTGCTTCTTGTCGAGCCGCCAGACGATCTCGGGATCGGTATACGCCGAGGTGTCGGGAGACTCCTGCCGGGAGAGCGAGACGATCAGGCCGGAGTAGTCCTTTCTGGCGACGGGCGGGACGTACGGGAATTCGCCCTGGGAGATCTCGATCTTCGCCCACTCTTCCCATAGGTTCACTCCGGTCGCGGCCTCGACCATCTCGGCGATGTGCGCCCCGCCGACGCGGGCGGCGGTCTCGAGGAAGTAGAACTCCCCGTCGTCGCGTCCCTTGATGAACTCCGTGTGCAGCACGCCGCGAACGAATCCGAGATGGAGGATGAGCTCCTTGTTGAGTTGCTGGAGCTCGATCGCGTCGGGATCCTCGCGCGGGAGGATCGCCGTCGCGAAGATGCCTCCGGCGTTGGTGACGTCAAAGAGGGGGCGGCGGTACCGGCTCGCTTCGGCGAGGACGACCTCGCCTTCCGAGACGACCGAGTCGATGTGATAGACGTCGCCAGGGATCATCTGCTCGAGCAGGTAACGCGACTGCAGATCGCCGAGCTCGTTGACGATCCGCCAGACCTCGTCGGGCGACGAGAGTTTCTTGATGCCGACCGACGAGGCCTCGGCCCGTGGCTTGAACATCCACGGCGGGGGAACTTCCTTCATGAAGCGGTCGATCCGGGCATTGTTGAGCACGTGGACGAAGCGCGGGATCGGGACACCACGAAACTCGGCGCGCGAGCGCATGGCGAGCTTGTCGCGGAAGTAGCGTGCGGTCGTCTCGCCCATTCCGGGCAGGCGCAGGTACTCGCGCAGCCGGGCGACGCGCTCGACGTCGTAGTCGTCGAGTGGGGCGACCCGGTCGATCTCGTGGTTCCGCGCCAGGTACGCGACCGTGTTGATCAGCGTCTCGTCGTTCTCGAAGTCGGGCAGGGCCCACACCTCGTCGATCGCGTGGCGCGGCCACGGCTCCTTGAGCAGTTTCTCGATCGTGAGCAGGTAGACCGTGCAGCCTTCGCGCTTGCACGTTTCGATGAAGCGGTTTCCCTTGAAATAGCCCGAGACGCAGAGAATCGTCGGCGGTTTCGTCATCGTACCCTCCCCGCCGGCCCCGTTACGACCAGCTCATCGCGAACGTGCAGGAGTCGTCGCCACGGCACTGACAGAGAGCCTCGGAGACCTTCACCTTCGTTCCACCGAACATCGAGACGCACTGCTCGAAAAACCCGAACGCGCTGTCGCAGAAGATGGGGCTGTAGCAGGGGTACTTCCGGAAGATCATCTTCCCCCCCTTGTCTCCGGTCTGTTCGTACGCCGCCTCGCCGAAGTCCTGAAACCGGTCGTGGAGCTTGACCGAGTTCCGGAAGAACTCGTGAGCAGTCATCGCATTCACCATCGACGTGACGTTCGCCTTGGCCGAGAAGCGCCCGAAGTCCTTGAGGAGCTCCGGGTGACTGCTGCCGAAGCGCTCGAGGAACGCGCGGTCGACGGCGATGAGATCGGCGAAGTCGTACCACTCCGAGGCGAGGATTCCGCGGGTGAGTTTCGCGCGCGTTGCCTCGGGCAACGACTCGACGATCGTCTTTCGATCGATCTCCGGGTGCATTTCTTTCAGCCAGTCGAACCGGGAGCGGATCATGCTCCCCTTGATTCTGCCGCCATCCAGCTTTTCTTTGCTTCCGGCTCGCAGCATGGGAACCTCACACTTTCTCGGGGCCGTCGAGGCGATGATTGTACGACGACCCGGCGCATGGGGCTTCCCCCATTCGGGCCGAAGACTCGTGAAGCGGGGAGGTGCTAAGCTTCGCGGTGGAGCAATCACCGGATGCCCCCTGCAGGTTCCGCCTCGCGACGGTCGATGAACCGTCTGACGTTCAAGATGCCGCGACCCGCGCGGTTTGCGACCTACGAGGTCGTGCTGATCGACCTCAGCCTCAAGGGCGCGGGAATCCAGCATCCGAACCAGATCCCTCCGGGAACCAGGAGCACCCTCCGCTTTCGTCTCGAGCGCGAGTACCACGAGATCACGTGCGAGATCTCACGCTCGAAGCTGCTGCTCGTGCGGCAGGGAGCCAAGACCCTGCAAATCTATCGATCGGGACTGAGCTTCGTCGGGATCGAGGGAGAGGCCGAGACGATCAAGGACGCGTTGCGCAAGAGAGTGCAGCGTGCGATCGCAAGGCAACAGGCCGACGCGTTCGCCAACTCGGACGCGATGAGGGGGGTCGAAGAGTCGAGTGGAGCGATCCCGCTCGCGGCGCTTGCGAGCTGGATGGAGACGCGCCCTTTCGTTCGCTGCGTCCTCGAAAAAAACGGCAGGTGGAAGACCGAAAAGGTCGACGCGCCCGAGCAGCCTCCCAACGGGTTCACAGTCTCTTCCGAGGAAGGTGAGAAGGAGATCGACCTTCTGCGCCGCGCCTTCGAGAAGGCAACCGAAGAGCAGCGCCGCCTCATCCGCATGTTCGCCCAGATCACCCTGCACGAGCCGTCCGACGAGCCGCGCGGAAGGTACGAGCCGTAACGAGGCAGGCGAGAGGCGAGAGGCGAGAGGCGAAAGGCGACGGCGGGCGAAGCAACTGGCGGAACGGAGCGACCCCCTGCTCGGAATCCCGCTCAGACCGGTCCGGCCTCGCGAATGACACGATTCTCGTGAAATGCGCTGCCTGGCTCCCTCGCCACCTTCCTGCCTGCTTGTCGCCTCTCGCCTTCCGCCTAACGCCTGCCTTACTGCGGCTTCACTCCCACGTACGACCCCGCCACGTTGATCGTGCTCCAGAACTCGTCGCTCTCGAGCGAGAACGATTTCGCGAAGTACTCCTCGGCTCTCGCGCGGTCGCCCTTCATGTTGTAGTGGCCGCCGATCTCGGCCATCCACGGGGCGTCTTTCGGCGAGGCCGCGAGAGCCTTGTCGAACGCTCCCTTCGCCTTGTCCCACTCCCCGGCTTCGAGATAGATCCGACCGATGCGCAGCCAGTCGCTTCCCTCCGGCTTCTTCGCGGTCACCTCGTCGAAGATAGTCTGACCTTCGGCCTTCCTGTTCGACAGGTAGAGAACGCGCCCTACGGCGATCCTCTCCCACGAGCCTTTGCCTGCCTGCGTCTTTGCGACTTCGAGCAGGGCATCGGCCGCGACCTTCGGCTCCTTGCCCACGAACAGCGAGGAGTCGATCCCCTTCTTCGCGGCAAATGCGCCAACCGCCAGGCCGAGCGTGAAAACGAGGGCGAACGTGAGTGTGCGCTTCATCGTGATTCCTCCGTAGGGGAGAATGCTACCGCGACGCAGGCGGGGAGAGGGAGTGGCTGGCCGCGCTCCGGGGCGGCGCGTCGCCAGGACTCTTACGGTTTGCGGATGACCATGTGAAATCGAAGCGCTTTCGCGAGGACACCCGCCCGGTGGTCGATGCGTCTTCGCATCGCGGCCGCTCCCTGCCGCGTCATCGAGTGAATCTGCATCGCCGACATGACGACCAGCTCGAATGCGGTCGCCTCCAGCCACTCGACGTCGCGGCGGTAACCGCACACGGCAGTCGCGCCCGTCTTCCGCAGGAACGCGTTGATCGAGTTACCGTGGAGGTCGAGGGTGTCACACGAACCGAAGTAGATCATCCTTCCATGGCAGCGGCCCTCGAGCATGTCGCCGAGCTCGGCGACGCTCACGCGGTTCTCGGCGACGCGGCGGTCCCCGATCGTCAGCTCGCTGCTCTTGCCGTGAAAGGCGAGATAGAGGATCGGGTAAGCCGCCATGCTCTTCTGCGCCCAGCGGGAGACGTAGTACTCGAACTCGGAGCGGGTCGCAACGTCGCGGCGCACGTAGGGGACGTAATACGGATCCCACTGATGGAGCAACTCGAGGATCGGCTCCACCGACGAGCCCTTGTGGAGCTTGCCCCACCAGTCTCCCTCGAGGCAGAAGATGCCCTTCGGGATGACGCGGGGCGCAGGCAGGACGTTCGCGTCGCGGCTCATGAGATCAGGATAACAATTGCGGCGGGGAGGGGGTGTTTTCCGATCACCGAAATGCGTGAAAGAATGGCCGGACGGCGTGCCGAGCGCGCCGTGCGAGGTGCCACGGATGGGATTCGTCGACGAAAGCCTGCTCCCCGGTGAAACGATCGTCTATCGCGCGCACGTCCATTGGAAGGTCTTCGTGCTCCCTGCGTTCTTCGCGCTCGCGGCGGTGGGGCTGATCGTCTCCTCCTTTGTGATTCCCCCGATCGCCTGGCTCTGGATTCCGGGCTGCGTGCTCCTCGCTCCCGCGGTGATCATCGGAATCGAGCGATGGATCCGCTACGCCGCCTCGGAGTTCGCCGTGACCGAGCGGCGGGTGCTCATCAAGGTCGGTGTCATCCGCCGGCACTCCGTGGAGATCCTCCTCGAGAAGGTCGAAGGAATCGGAGTGACGCAGACGGTGCCGGGCAGGCTGCTGAACTTCGGATCGCTCGACATCACGGGCACCGGCGGCACGCGTGAGACGTTCCACGAGATCTCGGCTCCGATGGAGTTTCGCAGGCAGGTGCAGGCGCGAGTCGCCGCGCCGGGCCAGCGCCCTGCCGGGACCGGCGATCCGGCGGCGCATCGGAACGACTGATCCGCTACCATCGCAACGATGGAGAGCTCGAGACAGGTACACGCCGGCGCGCTGGTGCTCGTCGCAATCTGGGTTGCGGTCTTCACGATCGCGCTCGGGTTGCGGACCGCGAACGCGACGGTCGCGCTTCGTGACGGGCTCCCGGTCCTCTCCCCCAACGACGATCTCTACCACGCGAAGCGAATTCTCCACACGGTCGAGCACTACCCTTCGATGCTGCGGTTCGATCCCGATCGCGGTGTGACTGGCGCGTACTGCCCATGGCCGCCGCTGTGGGATTTCTCGGTGGCGACGCTGCTGCGGGCAGTTGGGCTCCACGGGATCGATGCGCTCACCCTCGCGGCGTGGTTTGCACCGCTCCTGGGGGCGTGCTTCGCCGCGACGCTCGCCGCGTGGCTCGCCCACCGGCTCGGATCGCTGGCCGGGCTGGTCGCGGGCCTCGGCGTCGCCGTGCCGATTCCACTCATCTTCATCGGTCAACTGGCACGGCTCGACCACCACGTCGTCGAGGGGCCGCTGATGCTCGCGATCGTGGCCGCGACGGCTGCGATCGTCCGGGACCGGGAGGATCGCGTGCGGCACGGCCATGCCGCGCTCCTGGCCCTGGCCTTATGTGCGGCGATCTTCGTGCAGACCGCGCTCATCCTCGGCGCCGCGCTCGCGTTCGGGATCATCCTGCTGCTCGGCGCGTGCCGCGCCAGGTTCGTCGAGGGCGCGTTCGCGTTCGCGGCCTCTGCCGTCGTCGTGCAGGCGTACAGGATGACGCTCCCCGACGACTATCCGTTCAGCCCCTGGTTCCTCGGTGCGCCGCACGCACTGATGCTCGCGGCTGCCGCGTTCTCGCTGGGGCTCGCAGCGCTGCCCAGGCTGTCGCGTCTCTCTGCCTTCGCACGCGCGCTCGCGGCGGTGATCCCGTCCGCGGCTGCGATGCTCGCCGTGCCGGCGATTCGAAAAGGGATGATCGAAGGCGGGGGCTTTCTCGGAGGTGATCGGTGGCTCTCGACGATCGCCGAGTTCAGGCCTTACTTCGACGATCCTCCGACGCGCTGGCTCGACGCGCTCGTGCTGGCGCCTCTCGTCGCCGCTGTGCCACTCGCGGTATCGGCCCGCCGCCGCGGTGAAACGGGCCGCCTCGCCATCGGGCTCTTCGCGATCGCGTACGGTGTGCTGGCGATTTCGAGCCGGCGGCTCGTCTACATTGCCGTGCCCCTTGCGGCGCTCGCCGGGGCGTTCGCGTTCGACCTGTTCCTCCGTCCTGGTCGGCGCGGTGCCGCGGCTGGAATCGCAGCGCTCGTCGTGATGGCGCCGGCGATCGCGACTGCCGTCTATCTTCCGCTGGCGAAAGAGCCCCCCGGCGTGCAGACCGAGGCGACGATTCGCGCGGCGCTCGCGTTGCGGCGGCTGCCCGCGAGCGGACGGATTCTCGCGCCATGGGATCGCGGCCATGTGATCTCGTTCTACGGCGGACGGGCCGCGGTGGTCGACAACTTCGGTTCGGTGGAGCGGCGCAGCGAGCTGACGGCTGCCGCTGCGGCGTTGCTGTCCACGGACGACGCGGCGCTGCTCAGGTATTGTCGCGAGCGCGGTGTCGCCTACATCGTACTCAATCACCCGATCGAGCAGCTCGCGGCGACCGCCACGATCGCGGGGTTCGACGGCGACCGGTACGCGCGTGGGCGGGGCTGGATCGAGCCCGGGCCCGACGCCGAATCGACCTTCTGGTGGCGCGCCTACTTCGGCGGCGAGCGTGCGGAGGTCGCGGGCGTTCCGCCGCCGCCTCCGGTTCGCGGGTTCCGCCTGGTCTGGAGCGACGAGATGGACGTGGGCTACGCCTTCGGCCTTCGAGGCGACGCGGCGCAGGTGTGGGCCGTGGAGTGAGGCGTCCGCGTCAGAGCCGGATCTGCCTCACGTCGCGCATCTCCTTGAACGAGCGGAGAAACGAGAGCGTCGGCTCGTCGAGCGGCGAGTCGAGCGTGACGATCGCCATCGCGAGCCCCTTGTCTCCCGTGCGCGCGAGGTTGTACTCGGCGATGTTGATCTCGCGGTCGCCGAGGATCGTGCCGACCTTGCCGACGACGCCGGGGACGTCGTGGTTCACCATGTAGAGCAGGTGTCCTTGCGGCTGGAACTCGACGTAGAAGTCGTTCACCTCGACGATGCGCGCGTTCTTCTCGCTGAAGAGCGTTCCCGCGACCCGCATCTCCTCGACGTCGCTCCGCACTCGCAAGGTGACGAGATGCGCGTAGTCAACGAGAGTCTTGTGGACCGTCGTCGTGAACTCGATCCCGCGCTGCTGCACCACCGCCTGCGCGTTGACGTAGTTCACCGACTCGTTGAGCACGGGCTCGAGAATCCCCTTCGCCGCGGCGACCGAGAGGATGCTCGCGTTCTTGTCGTCGATTCCCCACAGCTCGAGCGTGATCTTCTCGATGGCGCCGCGGACTAGCTGGCCCGCAAACGATCCCAGCTTCTCGGCGAGGTTGATCAGCGCGCGGACGCCGCTCTCGGCGACTCCCTCGAACGGGAGGTTCACCGCCGAGACGAAGATCGAGCCTCGCAGCGCCTCGACGACCATCTCCGCCGTCTGCAGCGCGACGCGGTCCTGCGCTTCCCAGGTGTTCGCGCCGATGTGAGGGGTGAGGATGATGTTAGGCGCCTTCACCAGCGGGTGGTCGGCGCCGGGAGGCTCGTCCTCGTAGACGTCGATCGCCGCGCCGGCGATGCGCCCGCCGCGCAACGCGTCGGCCAGCGCCTGTTCCTCGTAGATCCCGCCGCGCGCGCAGTTGACCAGCATCACGTTCCGCTTCATCCGCTCGATCTCGGCGGCGCCGATCATCCTGCGCGTCTCTTCGGTCAGTGGCGTGTGCACGGTGATGAAGTCGGCTTCGGCGAGAAGCGTCTCGAGCGTCACCTCTTCGGCGCCCACGCGCTCGAACGCGAAGCTCGCGATGTAAGGGTCGTACGCGACGATGCGCATTCCGAAGCCGCGCGCGCGCTCGGCGACGCGGCTTCCGATCCGGCCGAGGCCGATGATGCCGAGCGTCTTGTCCGAGAGCTCGACCCCCATGAACTTCGCCCGCTTCCACTCCCCTTGCCGGACCGACGCGTCGGCGCCGGGGATGTTGCGGCAGAGCGCGAGCATCATCGCCATCGTGTGCTCGGTCGCAGAGAGGATGTTCGCGGTCGGCGCGTTGATCACCAGGATGCCGCGCCGCGTCGAGGCGTCGACGTCGACGTTGTCGAGCCCGACCCCGGCGCGTCCGACGACGCGCAGCTGCTTCGCGTGCGATAGGAGCTCGTCGGTCACGGCGGTTCCGCTGCGCGTGACGAGCGCGTCGGCCGTGGCGACTTCGTGGTGCAGCTCGGCCCCGGCGAGGCCGGGGCGGTAATCGAGCTCGACGTCGGGCTGGCTGCGAAACAACTCCAACCCGCTCTCGGCGAGCGTGTCGGTGACGAGAATGCGGTAGCGGGCCTGGGACACGAAATCACCTCGGAAAACGGGGTTCGAAACGAGGGGCAAAGGATATACCAGCGACGCCGAACGGGGGCGAACCGAATCGGGAACCGCCCGCGGCCCGCTACTTCGCCGGAGGCTCGGCGAACACCTCGCGCAGCGCGGCGAGCATCGTCTCGACGTCGGCCGTCGTGAGGTCGCCCATGTGGCCGATCCGGAAGGTATCGTCCTTGATCCGGCCGTAGCCTCCCGAAAGGGTGAAGCCGCGCGCCTTCATCGCGTCGACGACCGAGCGCGGGGTGCGGCCGTGCTTCGGAACCAGCGTCGTCACGCTCGGGGACTCGTGCCCGGGGGGGCCGAGCGGATCGGCGTGCTCCGCGGTCCCGGCGAGAACCGAGTCGCGCATCGCGCGATGGCGCGCCCAGCGGGCCTCGAGGCCCTCGCCGCGGACGATGTGCTCGAGCTGGGCCGCGAGCGCGTAGTAGATCGGCACCGCGGGCGTGTAGGGCACGTTGCAGCTCTCTTCGAAATGGCGCCGGAACTCGATAAAGTCGAAGTACATCCCCTTGTACTTCTCCGACTCGCTCCGTGCCATCGCGCGGTCGGAGACCGCGAAGACGGCAGCCCCGGGAGGCACGCCGATCCCCTTCTGGCTCGAGGCGACACAGACGTCGAGGCCCCACGCGTCGAACTCGAGCGGAGCGCTCGCGAGCGAGGAGACCGCGTCGACGAGGACGAGCGTCTCGTCGGAGTGCTCGCGAACGACGCGCGCGAGCGTCTCGAGATCGTTGAGGACGCCGGTCGACGTCTCGTTGTGGGTGATCGTGACGGCGTCGTAGCGGTGGTGGCGGCCCGCGAGGTGGTTTGCCAGCTTTACCGGGTCGACCGCCTGGCCCCATTCGTGGTCGAGGCGGTCGACCTCGAGCCCCAGTCGGTTCGCGATGTGGAACCAGCGCTCGGAGAAGGCGCCGCACGTCGTGACGAGTACGCTGCGCGGCACACAGTTGAGGATCGCCGCCTCCAGGAGCCCCGTCCCCGAGCAGCTCGCGACGAAGGCGTTCTGCTTCGTGCGGAAGAGCACCTTGAGATCGGGGAAGATCCGCGCCATCACCTGCCGGAACTCGCCGCTTCTGTGTCCGACCATCGGCCGAGTCATCTCGGCCAGGATTTCGGGGCGCACCCAGACGGGGCCGGGGATGAAGTAGCGGCAGTCCATGAGGGAAGTATGAATTGAGAATTGAGAATTGAGAATTGAGAGATTAAGGCAGTACAACGCTAAGATATTTTAATTAGTACAAATTATAATGTTCACAATATTTTTGCTATATGTGCCAACAATGATTCGTGGCTGTTATCTCTGAATTCTCAATTCCGCCTGCGGCAACACGTGCCGCAGGACGTCCGTGAGGCGTGGCTCGGTCAGATAGACGTCGGCTTCGCCGCAGACCCTCTCCCTGTGCCGGACTCCGCCGAAGCCGATGAAGAGCGCGACCGCCGGCTTCGCCTCGAGGTCGGTGATGCCGTCGCCGATGAAGACCGCCTTCCCTTTCGAGCGGGCGCGCACGTTCATGACGATCGTCTCCTTTCCTCCGTTTCGCGTGAGGGGCGATCGGCGGTCGAAGCCCGCGTAGTTCCCTTCGGCGTCGAAGTCGAGACGCACGGCGAAGACCGATCGTGGCGGGATTCCAAGTCTCGCCGCGAGCGGCAGAATTGCCTGTTCGATGCCGGCGGAGACGATGAAGATCTCCATCCCCGCGCCGCGCAGTGCGTCGATGGTCTCCGGCGCGTCGGGGATCATCGCTTCGAGATAACGCTCACCGAGTCGCTCGATCGCGGCGCGCGACGGCCGGAGAATCTCGAGCCGCCTGGCATAGACCTCTTCGAGAGGGATCACCCCGTTCATCGCCGACTCGGTGAGCGCCGCGATTTCCCGGTTCCCCGCGCCGAGCTCGTCGATCCCCTCGAGCGCGACGAGCGTCGAGTCGACGTCGAAGAAGACGAGGCGGGTGCCGGGAACCGGGCCCTTCCTCTGCGAGGCGCCGGTGACGACGTCGTGAAGGTCACTGAAGCGCTCGAGGACGTGCCGTGCCGTCGATCTGCGGAGCACCCCGAGGTCGGTGATGCCGGTCGCGATCACCGCACACGGAATGCCGGCATTCCGTGCCGCTTCGACGTCGATGAGCATGTCGCCGACGAAGAGAGCGCGGTCCGGATCGGCGTCGATCGCCTCGATCGCGGCCTCGACGTGACGCGCATCGGGCTTGCGAGCCCCGGCGAGATCGGGCCCGACGACCGCGTCGACGTAGCGGTCGATACCGAGATACTCGACGATCCTGCGCGAGAAGGAGGTGGGCTTGTTCGTGCAGACGGCCATGCGCACCCGGGCCTTGTGTAGTGAGGCAAGAGTCTCGACGACGCCTTCGAGAGGGCGAGACTCGGTGCAGCAGATCTCGTCGTAGCGCTGCTCGAAGAGACGCTTCGCGTCGGACGGAACGGCCGACGGCGCGAAGCAGCGCTCGAGCAACCGGTCGAGCCCCTCGCCGACGTAGCCCTTGATCGTCTGCGTTTCGAGCTCGCTGAATCCGAGTCGGGTCCGGGCGTGGTTGATCGCGATGGCGAGAGCATCGTAGGAATCGACGAGTGTTCCGTCGAGATCGAGGATCAGCGTGTCGTAGCGCATCAGGAGCCGCCAAGTTTATCGACAAAGCGCACGATCGCGTCGAGGTCGGCCGGCGCGAACCGGGGAACGTCGAGGCTCTCTCCGCCGTCGCTGACGACGGCGGAGACGCCGTTGATCGGTCGCATCGTCTCCTGTCCCGCGCGCTCGACCAGGAGCACGGGCCAGAGCCGCAGGTCCTTCCATCCCTCGACGAGAATCCGGTCGGCGTCGATCGAATCCACGAGGGCAGCGGGATCGTCGTACGGATCCGGGCCTTCCCTCGCTCCTCCGCGCTGCCATCGGATCGCCTCTTCCTCGTCGGCGACGATGACCACGGAGGCGCCGGCGTCGAGGACGCGGCGGGTGTCGCCGCCGTCGCCCAGCGAGCCGACCGCGTGATGCGTGTGCTTCACGTAGGCGACCCGCTCGCCTCGCTCGCTGAAGCGACGCGCAAGCTCGACCGCGAGCGAGGTCTTGCCCGAATTCGAGAAGCCGATGATTCCGAGAATCGTGCGCATCGTGACGTGAGACAGCCTCCTCCCGGAGAGCAGCGCTGTCAAATTCCAGTGTCGCACTGCTCCGTCCGAGAATCACCTCGCACGTGGAAGCCGTTGTGGGGGGAATGCGTATCGCGATCTCCGTCGCCCTTCTTGCGCTCGCTCTTTCGGCCACGGCGCAGCAGCAGACTCCTCCCGTTCCGTCCTCGATCAAGTTGACCCACGAAGCTCTCGGCGACAGCGAAGCTGGCGTCGTCACGCGCGTGACGGCGACGTTCGAGGCGATCGAAGCTCCCGCGGGGCT
>JAMPYE010000089.1 GCA_023700825.1 Thermoanaerobaculia bacterium
GGTCGGGATCGAGCGCCACTTTCGCCGATACATCTACCCGGCGGATAGAAAGAGGCGGGAGCGATCCACCAGCGAGCGTCAGATTGCCACGCTCGTCGGAGCACTTCTCCTCCCACTTTCCGACCAGCCGAAACAGAGTTTCGCGGTCGCTAGCCGGAAGCTGCCGAGGCAGCACCAGCGCGCAGCCCATGACCGCGCTGTCGGCGTGTTCGTGTCCCACGAACGGCAGGGGGACGAAGGCGACATGTGCCTGCTCGGAAGGAGCGATCTCGGCGTGGCCTGAGAGCGTTTCCGGCAGGTCCGTGCCGCCGTGCTGTTCGAGCAGCGCACCGCGCAGGGCCCGCGCGACATCCGTGGAGCGCGAAGACACGGGCCGCGATCCTCCGACGCGCTCGAAGATAATCCAGTCGGTGGAAAAGACACTCTGGGCGCTAGGTGGCGGTGCCACGATCTCGGAGGCCGAGCGGTAGCGCTGAGGACGCGCAGGAAGCACGCGGGGTTGCCAGCCTTCATGGTGAGCAAAGGCCTGTTCGAGTCGTTCAAGTTGACGGATCCCGATCACTCGCAAGGTGATCTCGCCATCCTCGCCCGGAACGAGCGTCGGGGTTATCTCGCGGTCGACGATGCTGCAACGCACGAGTGACGAGGAGTGACCAAGCCGGGTCACTCGGGCACATAGTCGTTCGAGCGCCCCACGATGCTCTGTTGCGTCCGAATTCTGCCAGAGGAACGCAAATGTCGGAGTCTCGGGGATGACTACGGGAAACGTCCGAACCTGACGCGTACGTCGCTCAGGGAGAAGCGCGATCGCGGTCTTGAGCGCCTTATCGGAGGGGGCTGCCTCCACGACGTTCGGAGCTCTACTCGCGGCGGCGAGCTTCTTCTCGGCGGCCTTCCGTTTGCTGGCCCCGTCGGCTCGTTGGAGAGCCTCCTCCGCATCGCGAATGTCAGAGTCCAATCCAAGCGTGACGTCATTGACTGGCACATAGACGTCCTGCACTTGCCGCATCCCTACCCTCGACTCGGGATCGACCCATAGCGACGGCGCGCCCTGATGCTCGAGCCACAAAAGCGCCGCTCGCTCCGCCTCGTCAACCTCCTCGTCGTCGTGGAGCGCGGCGACCAATGTCGAAAAGAAGCGCGCCGGATGAGGCGGCCACTCTGCGCGTCCGCGATCGTTATGCGCGGTCGCCGCGTAGCGACCCGTCAGGAACTCGATCTCGATCGCCAGCATCACGCGTCTCCGGCATCAGCCTCTGTTACAGCCAGCGCGCGGCTCTTCTTCACGAGGTCAGCCAGTTTCGGCGACGGTTGCAATTCCGCGAGTGCCTCACCCGCAGGCTTGTCGAACCTGATGCCGTCCGGAAGCTTGGCGACTGCCTCGTTGTAGAGCGCAATCGCCCCAGCGAGGTCGAGATCCACCGCAGTCGTGCTTCCATCTCGAGCGACCGCTTCGAGGCTCAGCGCGAAGCCCTTTTTCGGCACGAGAAGGCAGCGGGAGCGCAGATCGTGTCCGCGGCTCTCGGCTGCGAATACGGCGAGCAAACCGAGCGCAGCCAGCACAGTGCGGGCTTCCTCCGCTCCCGTGGTGAAGCCCAGACGTCGCAGGGACGCGAGCGAGAGCACAACCGTGTGGCGTGCTTCGTCGAGCGTCACGCCACCGGCGACCGTGTCGATGCTCGGTGTGACGTTGCCGTGGTTCACTTCGGACGGCTTGCCCTCCTTGCCGAATTTGATTGGGTCACCCTTCTTGTGGTCCTTCTCGTCCTTTTCGTACGTCCTCGCGTTCTCGACGGCGGTCGTCCATCGCTCGTTCTCGTCCGCCGCGGCGTAGATGTCTGCGGACTTCTTGAGGATGTTCAGAGGATCGATCCGGCTCTCAGTCTTGCTGCCGGCGACAGCATTGATGCCAACGATCTCCGAGACCAGCGCGCGCTGGAACTTGGCGCCAAGGCCACCCTTGGGTCCCGTGCTGTCCCACAAGCCGAAGACCAGCCCCGTCGGGCAGACCTTGAACAACGCCGTCGCGTTCCTGGTGCTCGCATCGGTGAACGACTTGCCAATGTCCGAGAACCGGAAGAGCTGGCCGCCCAGCAGGCTGTCACGCAGGAGCGCGTCGGCGATACGGTGGGGCGCGGAGAGCGATGTCACGCGACCTACCTCGGGTGCGATCGGCGAGAAGTCAACGCTTACGACCGGGAGAGCAATTCGCTTCTCGGCCCACAGCACCTCAAGTGCCTCCTCCATCCGATTCGCCTGGCTCTGCACGGAGTCGATGAGCACGCACCTCGCGTCGTGCCCGTCGATGCGGCGCGTCTCGAACGCGTACTTGGCACCGGCACTCTTGTTCTTGTCGTCGACCGCGTGAGTCGGAGGGAAGATCTTGTCTCCCGGTCCGCCCGCGGGTTCCAGCGTCGCAGTGCCGCGGATGGCGACAGCGTCGCCGGCCACGAGTTCTGTCAGTTGCTTAACGTTCATCGCCATCAGTTCTTCTCCTCATCTGCATCCGCATGTCTATCCGCATGTGTATTGGTGGTTCGGCTCGTAACTCGTGGTGTCGAGCATCGTCATGGGTTCGGTTCCATTCCATTGGAACTTGCAACCACGCCGTCCCTCACGATCGAGGAGATTCCGCGGAAGCTCCATCGTCCGCTGAAGGCGCAGGCCGGGCGCGATCGGTGCAGCCTTCAAGTGACGATGCCGACGGAACAGCCGGCGCACATCTCGCCGGCACACCGCCTTGCGAAGCTCCATTGCGTATCTCCCGGCGCGACTCTGTCCCCTCATGCTTTCCACTCTAGTCCCGACCACTGTCAGTTTCTGTCATTCCGCTTCGACGACCGGTGATCCCTCGATTTCGCGATGCGCGCAGCGGCGACGGGGCCGGTACCCCACCTGCTCGGGTGCGCGTTGGTGACTCCTTCCGCGATCTCCCGCACGCGCGCGACGAGCTCCTCCGGCTCGATCGCTCTCGCCTTTCCTCCGAACGTCACGATCCAGCGCGCGATCTCCTCGACATGCGCGAGCGTCACCCGGTACTCGGCCGCCCCGCCAGGCAGAATCCGCACCGACTCGCCTTCGTGATGGCGCGCGCTCTCGACGAGCGAAGCGACGTCGGGCTCGAACTCGATGACGACCTCGCGCGGGTCGCCTCCCTGAAAGAGGCTCCACGCATTGCGAAGCCAGGCCTCGACGTCGAAGTTCTCGGGACGCAGAAACAAGTCGCCGGTCGCGGTCGCGGCACGGACCCGGTCGAGGCGGAACATGCGCGGCCCCCCGTTCTCGTGACAGCGGCCCGCAAGGTACCAGGCCTCGCCGCGGTGGAAGAGCGCCCACGGGTCGACGCGGCGGATGCGCCGGCTTTGCGACGAGATCGAAACGTAGTCGATGCGCAAGGTCTGCTGTCGCGCGATCGCATCCTCGATCGCAGGAACGAGGGTATCGAGCACAGGACCGCTTCGCTCGAGGTCCGCGAGGACGACTCCCTCGGCCGCTCCGTCGACGGCGGCGGTCAGTTTCGACGCGAGCGACTCGAGTCGCCGGCGCATCGCCGGCTCGCGTCGAAGCGCGGGTGTGCCGAGGAGGAGGCGCAGCGTGGCGCGCTCCTGCACGGTCAGCAACAGCGGCCGCCACGAGGCGCCGTCCACCAGCCGGTAGCGCCCGTCGAGCTGAACGAGCGGAATCCCGAGCTCTTCGATTCCCGACAGGTCGCGGTAGAGGGTCCGCTCCGAGACGCCGAGCTCGCCCGCGAGCTGCTCGCGCGTGCGCCCGCTCCGCGTGTCGAGCAGACTCACGAGCCGGAGAAGCCTCGCTGCACGAGTCATCGGGTGCCTCCCTGTTCGAGAACCGGGCCCGCCGTCCCGGGCGTCTGGCTGCAGCGCGCCACCGAGGTCATCTCTCCAGGAGTGTCGCGCAGGAGAATTTCCCTACCACCCCGGATAGCATGCGGCTCGCAACCGACGCGGCCTCGTTCAAGCCTCACAAGACGCGCAACTCCGGGGCGAGTGCTGCGCGTCCGTCAGTGACGACGAGACCGGCCCGGTCATGGTAGCAGGAAATACCGTCGTGGCCGGCACGTCACCGCCCGCGGCTCTGGCTGCGCGGAGGGCGTGCCGGACACGAAATTATCGGGATTTCGGGGAGAGCCGCCGAGGCTCCGGCTCAACCGCCCTGCTGCGCGTGATTCCGGCGGTATCGCGACGGGGTCGTTCCCGTGTGCGCCTTGAACACCCGGACGAAATGCGACTGATCGCAGAAGCCGGCGGCGCTCGCGATCTCGCCGAGTGCGATGTCGGACCCTACCAGCATCTCGACTGCCCGCTCCACCCGCCGCCGGCGGATGAATTCGCCCACCGAGCAGTCGAACGCGCGACGGAAGCCTTCCGCAAGAGTCACCGGAGGCACGCCGACGGTCTTCGCGATGTCGACGAGCCGAAGCTTATTCATGTACTGCTCGCTGATCAGCCGTCGCGCCTCGTGGGCCCACGGCGCGATCCGCGTCTCCGATCGCGCGTCGAGGAGCCGCGAAGCGAGCGCCATGAATTCCAGGATGAGCCCCTCGAGCGCGACGTCCGACGACCGCCGCCGGTTCTGCAACTCCGCGCGGATTCTCAGTGAGAGCGGGAAGAGCTCGGCTCCCGAGACGAACGTCGCCGGGGGAGCGTGACCGAAGAGCTCCCGCGCCATCGCCGCACGCTCCTCGTCGATCTCGATCGACAGCAGCGTCGTCTTCTGCCTGAACTCGACCGCGTGGCAGAGCCCGGGCGGGAAATAGACGATCGACGCACTCTGCATCATCCGGCTGCCCGACACCTCGTGCTCGCGAAGTTCGCCCTCGAAGATGATGACGATGTGAGGCCGCTCGTGCACGTGAGCGTGCAGCACGCATCCCTGCTCCCAGATCTCCTCGGTGATCTCGAATCCGGGCACGCGGGCGTATGCGACGAGATGGTCAGCGAGTTCGGTCACGGAATTCGGAGCCCACGCCATCACCGTCCCTCCATTCTCACCGCTCAATTCTCGATTCGCTTCCTACGGACGCGACGATGTCGTCCGCGACGAGCCTCGAGTTCATGATCAGCGTGTGAACGGCCGGCACCTCGACCAGTTCGCAGCCGCGAATCCTGGTGTCGTCCACCGTGAGGATCCCGTCGTTCTTCGAGTCCCCGAACGGAGAGAGCGCTCCGACCGGCCCGGCCGTCCCGGCGTAGATCCTCGTCGGCATCCATGGCGCGGGAAGCGAGTCCATGAAGGCGGGGTCGGCGAGCCGCAGCCCTGCGTCGCGCGTGAGCATCCTCAGCAGCGGCCACCGCTGCACGAAGTGCTTCGCGGCCTGGCACGCGCGGCCTGGCGGGGCGATCAGGAAACAGGCGCCTGGCGGCATGTCGGCGAGCGCGGGCAGCGCCATGCGGATCAGCACCGCGCCGAGCGAATGGCTGACCAGCACATACTCCCCGTCCGCCACCTCCCGTACACGCCGGGCGAGCCGGGCCGCCATCGCGTCGGTCAATTCGACCGTCGCCGAATAGCCGAAATACGACACCTCGAGCCCGGCCCGGGCGAGCCGCCGCCCGAGAAGGAACATCGAGACCGGAGTTCGGAACATCCCGTGAACGAGAATCGCGCGCATGGTCAGCCAGTCTTGCTCCCCTTCGATTCGTGGCTCGAGGAGAAAGGTTTCATGCTGGACGTGAACTTCCTGTGGGGTTTGGGATGACGAACCGGCGGGAGCTGGATGCCGATGTGGCGCGGGCACTTCCGCCTGCGCGTGGCCCCACCAAACGGGGCGACCTGTGAACGCCGAACTCGTGCCTCGATCGGGTGGCGCTTCGTCCCGCTCCGCGGGACAGGCAGGAGTGCCTGCGCCATAAACCAGCCGGTGGCAGAGGATGCCCCGTACAGTCCGTCCTGCGAATGCCCCGCGTTCTGGCGCATAATCGCGCCATCCAAACGGAGTGGAGCCTTTGATGGAAATCGCGGCAGGCCGGCGTCTCGGGCCATACGAGATCGTCTCGCGCATCGGCGCGGGTGGAATGGGCGAAGTGTGGAAGGGGCGCGACACGCGGCTCGAGAGGAGCGTCGCCATCAAGATCCTCCCCGGCGAGCTCGCCTCGAACCCGCAGTTCAGGAGCCGCTTCGAGCGCGAGGCGAAAACGATCTCGCAGCTCAACCACACGCACATCTGCACGCTCTACGACGTCGGTCACGAGGACGGCGTCGACTTTCTCGTCATGGAGCTTCTCGAGGGCGAGAGCCTCGCCGACAGAATCGCGCGAGGGCCTCTTCCCCTTCACGAAGTGCTTCGCTTCGGCCAGCAGATCGCAGAGGCACTCGACAAGGCGCACCGTCAGGGAGTCGTCCATCGCGACCTGAAGCCGGCTAACGTGATGCTTACGAAGGCGGGAGCGAAGCTGCTCGACTTCGGTCTCGCCAAGATCGCGCAACCCGAGGTGTCGCTCGACGACCTGACGCAGCAAAAGCCCCTGACGCGCGAGGGAACGATCGTCGGAACGTTTCAGTACATGTCGCCCGAGCAACTCGAGGGCGAAGAGGCCGACGCGCGCACCGACATCTTCTCCCTCGGCGCAGTGCTCTTCGAGATGGCGACGGGCGTACGCGCCTTCGACGGCAAGACGAAGACGTCGCTGATCGCGGCGATCGTCAGCTCGCATCCGCAGCCGGTCAGCCAGGTGCAGCCGCTCGCCCCCCCGGCGCTCGACCACATCATCCACAAGTGCCTCGAAAAAGATCGCGACGACCGCTGGCAGAGCGCGCACGACATCGCCGAGGAGCTCAAGTGGCTCTCCACCGCGGGGTCGCAGGCGGGAGTCGGCGCACCGGTCATCGCGCGGCGCAAGCGACGGGAGCTGGGCCTGTACGCTGCGGTCGCGCTTCTTCTCGTCGCCGCGAGCACTCTCGCGTTTTTTCTCACGAGGAAGAGCGCTCCGGCGATGGTCTACCGCGCATCGCTCGTCCTTCCGAGCAACATGAACTACTACGCCGGGGCGCCGGCGATTTCGCCGGACGGATCGACGCTCGCCTACTCCGCGCCGCTTCCGGGCGGAGAGTCGGCGATCTGGATACGAAAGTTCAACGAGCCGAAATCGCGCCTGCTGGAGGGAACCACTGGGGGACGGGTGCCGTTCTGGTCACCCGATGGACGCTTCATCGGGTATGCGGGACCGACGAAACTCATGAAGGTCGCCGTGACCGGCGGACAGTCCGAAGAGCTCGCGGCGAAGGCCGATCCGTGGGGTGCAAGCTGGAACGAAGACGGCGTGATCCTTTACACGCCAGGGCGTGAGGGCCCGATCTTTCGAACCTCCACGAGCGGCGGCGAGCCGAAGCCGGTAACCGACCCCAAGGCGCTGGGCCACCGGGCGCATCTCTGGCCGACCTTCCTCCCCGACCAGAAGCGCTTCCTCTTTCTCGCGGTGCCCGAGGGTGACGCGACAAAACGCTCTGCGATCTGGATCGCTTCGCTCGATCCGGCGGACAAGCCGGCGTTCGTCGTGAACGCCGACACGAATTGCGCCTACGTTCGCGACGGGTACCTGTTTCACGTGCGCGACGGAATTCTGCGCGCGCAACGCTTCGATCCGAAAAGCGGAAAAGTCGAAGGCGACGCCATATCGATCTCGCCGATTCAGATCTCGAACCTCGGACTGGCGGCCTACTTCGCGGTGAGCGAAACGGGGACTCTGGTCTATGTCGAGCAGGGGAGCGAGGACCTTTCGGAGCTCGTCTGGCTCGACCGCCAGGGACGACGCCTCGGCAACATCGGAGTCCCCGGCTATTACTGGTCGCCGCGCCTGTCGCGCGACGAGAGAAAAGTCGCGATCGACAAGAGCGACTCGAGCGGCAAGGGCGACATCTGGCTCGTCGAGACGGAACGGCCCGGACTCACGCGACTGACGTTCGACCCGTCGAACGAGAGCTCCCCCGCCTGGAGCTACGACAACCGCACCGTCTTCTATTTCATCACCTCTGGCGGTACGGGTGCGGATCTCTCGATGGTCTCGGTGGCCGGAGGAGAGCCGAAGCACCTGACCGCGACCGCGGATCGCAGCGAGTTCCTCACGGACGTCAGCCCGGACGGAACGACGCTCGCGGTCGAGCAGTCGCTCAGCGGAAATCAGCGCGCTCAAACCGACATCGCACTCTTGTCGCTCGCGACGAAAACCGTGACCCCGTTCCTCGCCTCGCCGGCGGCGGAAGGTGCTGCCCGGTTCTCGCCCGACGGCAAGTGGCTCGCTTACGTGTCCGACGAAAATGGACGCATGGAGGTGTTCGTGCAGTCCAATCCTCCGGGCAACGGCAAGTGGCAGATCTCCACGGCCGGCGGAACGCAGCCTTGCTGGTCGCACGACGGGAAGGAGCTCTTCTATCTCTCGACCGACACGAAGATCATGAGCGTCGCGATCAGCACGGGGACCGGCTTCGAAGCGGCGACCCCCGTTTCCCTCTTCGCCGTGAGCCTGCGTCCCGATACCCTCGCGCAGTTCGACGTCAGTCGCGACGGGCGCTTCCTCGTCAACAGCATCGTCCCGCGTACCGACACGCCGACCTCGCTCGTCACCGACTGGCGCGCGCTGTTCGTGAAGGAGTGATCAAAGGCAATGCTGGATGCGGAGCACGGAAGTAGATGGCTCATGTGGCGCAGGCACTCCTGCCTGCGCGTCGCCGAAGGCGACCTGTAAATCCTGTCTTGGTGCCCCGACAGGGCGGCGCTTCGCGCCGCGCGCAGGCAAGAGTGCCTGCGCCACATCACGCGCGCGGCCTAACCCACGTGTCCGTTCACAACCGCTCACTCTCCCCGCTCCAACACCGCGCCGATCGGCTTTGCCGACTGCAGGAGACCTTTCGCCTGCTCCGAACCCGTGAGGTGCGCGGCCCAGAACGCGTCGCTGTATTCGAGAATCAAATCGACGTGTCGCTGCTGCTCCATGTCGCGCGACATGAGCATCGGCGGCTCCTCGGCGTCCAGCCGGCCGTTCCGCTTCGCGATCTTCATCGTCTCCCGGTCGGCGAACGTCAGGTGCTCGGCGCCGTCGATGTTCAGGAAGTAGCGCGGAGCGCCGCGAATGGCATCGAACGCACGGCGCCGGTGCTTCAGCGTCGTCATCCAGAACCATGAAGAGTCGCGCGTGCCGCTCATGTGCATCGTCGGCACGTCGATCGCCTCGAAATCCCGAAGATTCGGCGACCAGTCCATCGTCGGCGGCGAAAGGATCAGCGCCGCCTTCACTCGCTCGTCGCGAAAGCTCCGTGCCCCGACGTCGGGAAAGTTGACGAGCATTCCGACCAGTGTCAGCGCCGTATGCGCGCCGTAGGAATGCCCTCCGACGCCCACACGCGCGAGATCGAGCTTCCGCCAGATCTCCCCGCCTTCGGCCCCTGCCGCGCGCGCCTCCATCACGTCGATCACGAAGCTCACGTCCCGCGGGCGGTCCGCGTACTCCTCGCTGTTGTACGCCGCGCGGAAGATCTTCCAACGCCCCTTCGTCCGCATCAGCTCGCTGTCGCTCGCGACATGCTGCACGTGAATCGAAACGAATCCGCGGCTCGCCCACTCGCGGCCGAGGTAGACGTAGCCCTGCCTCGAGCTTCCGAGCCCGTGGGAGAAGATGATGACCGGGAACGGCGCCTCACCGCTCTTCGGCGCGTAGACCTTGATCGGCACGTCGCGGTCGCGCGCCGGGTCGTGCAGGAGCTCGAGAGATTCCGTTACATCCGGTGGCGGAGCCGGCGTCACGACGCGCTCGCTACTGCCTCCGATGGAGGCGCATCCGCTGAAGACCGCGAAGCATAGAGTCAGCAGGGCGACGCCGGTCGCACGAGCATGGGTTGATGGCATGACCCCGAGTCTACTACGGGCAGCTTTGTGGCAGACTGAGGTCCGGATCGATCATGCCGCACGAACTGACACTCATTACGACGATCGCCGCGGGCCTCGGGCTCGCGTTCATCTTCGGCCTCATCGCAGCGAGGCTGAAGATGCCGCCGCTCGTCGGCTACCTGGTGGCCGGCATCGTCGTCGGGCCGCACACCGGGGGCTTCGTCGCCGACATGGCGCTGGCGAGCCAGCTCGCCGAGATCGGCGTCATGCTGCTGATGTTCGGCGTCGGGCTGCATTTCTCGATCGGGGACCTGCTCGACGTTCGGAAGATCGCGCTTCCCGGCGCAGTGGTGCAGATCACCGTCGCATCGCTCCTCGGCGGCGGACTTGCGGTCGTCTGGGGCTGGTCGTTTGGCGCCGCCCTCGTCTTCGGGCTGTCGCTCTCCTGCGCCAGCACCGTCGTGCTGCTTCGCGCGCTTGAGGTGCGGGGCCAGCTCGAGTCGTTCAACGGCCGGATCGCGGTGGGCTGGCTCGTCGTCGAGGACCTGGTCTGCGTTCTCGTGCTCGTGCTCCTTCCACCGCTCGCGCCGCTCCTCGCCCCGTCGGCCGGCGCGCCCGCCGCCGCCGCTGGAGGCTGGACCGCGATCGCCATCACCCTCGGGAAGGTCGCTGCGTTCGTCGTGCTGATGCTCGTGGTCGGGCGGCGCGTGTTTCCCCGCCTCCTCTGGATCGTCGCGAAGACCGGTTCGCGAGAGCTCTTCACGCTCTGCGTCATCGCGGCGGCGATCGGCGTGGCCTACGCTTCGGCGCAGCTGTTCGGCGTGTCATTCGCGCTCGGCGCGTTCTTCGCCGGCATGATGATGCGGGAATCCGACTTGAGCCACCGCGCCGCGCAGGATTCGCTGCCGCTGCAGGATGCCTTCTCCGTGCTCTTCTTCGTTTCGGTCGGAATGCTGTTCGAACCGAAGATTCTCGTCGAGAAGCCGCTCGCGGTGCTCGCCGTCGTCGCGATCGTCATGTTCGGCAAGACGCTCGCCGCGATCGCGATCGTCGTCGCGTTCCGCTATCCGCTCAACACGGCGCTGACGGTCGGCAGCAGCCTCGCGCAAATCGGCGAATTCTCGTTCATCCTCGCGGCGCTTGGAGTCTCCCTCGGCATCATGCAGCCGGAGGCGCAGAGCCTAATCCTCGCGGGCTCGATCATCTCGATCGCGCTCAATCCCGCGATGTTCGCCGCGATCGAACCGGCGCAGCGCTGGATTCGATCGCGCTCGAGTCTTGCGCGGCAATTCGACCGCAGCCCCGACCCGCTTGCCGAGCTGCCGATGGAGACCGACCAGACGCAGCTCACCGGGCAGGTGGTGCTCGTCGGCTACGGACGCGTCGGCAGCCGGATCGCACATTCACTGCACGAGCAGAAGATCCCGTTCGTCGTCGTCGAGACGAATCGCGAGAAGGTGGAGCACCTCCGCGCGCGCGGCTACAACGCGGTGTCGGGTGACGCGGGCGATCCCGCCGTGCTGATCCAGGGACACGTCGCGCGCGCAGGAATGCTCGTCATCGCGACACCCGACACGGTCGACGTGCGCCGCATGGTCGAGGTCTCGCGCATGCTCAACCCGCGGATCGACATCGTCATCCGCACGCACAGCGACGAGCAGGCCGAGCTGCTCCGCCAGGAACAGGCCGGCACCATCTTCATGGGCGAGCACGAGCTCGCCCTCGGCATGACGCGCCACATCGTGGAAACGATGGAGCGAAGAGGCGGGCCATAGGCCCCGTGGCGGCGGATTCCAATCCGCCGCGGTCCCCATGCTTGCCGTCGTGACGCTTCCTGTCGGCGCTTCGCGCCGCGCGGCGCATTGGAATGCGCCGCCACGAGGCCTCACCCGAACTGCACGGAGCGCCGCGTCAGCGACCCCAGCCAGAAGCCGGTGATTGGAAAGCTCGGCGCCACAC
>JAMPYE010000090.1 GCA_023700825.1 Thermoanaerobaculia bacterium
CCTGCCGGTGATCGCGGGGCCCCGCGTCGCCATGACCACCACACTCGGTGAGATCGTCGTCGAGCTCGACGCCGAAAACGCGACGATCACGACCGTGAACTTTCTGGATCTCGTCGAGAGCGGGCGCCTCGACGGCGCGACGTTCTATCGCGTCGTCACGCCGGAGAACCAGCCCGGCGACGGCGTGAAGATCGAAGTCATCCAGGGCGGTCTGGGCGGAAACCCGGCGGCCGAGGAGACGAAGCCGATCGAGCACGAGACGACGAAAGCGACGGGGCTCCGGCATCTCGACGGCACGATCTCAATGGCGCGCAGCGCACCTGGAACTGCGAGCTCCGAGTTCTTCATCTGCGTCGGAGATCAGCCGGAGCTCGATTTCGGCGGAAGGCGCAACCCCGACGGCCAGGGATTCGCAGCCTTCGGACGCGTCGTCGAAGGGATGGACGTCGTTCGCGCGATTCACGGCCTGCCTAACGAGAAGCAGCGTTTGAAGGAGCCGGTGAGGATCACGTCGATCCGGCGAGACGACTCGTAAGACCGGGTCTGTGTGGCGCAGGCACTCCCGCCTGCGCGTCGCCCCGCACCGAGGGGCGACCTCTATTTCGTCACAAACTCGTGATCCCGGCGGTGCTTCGCACCGCGCGCAGACAAGAGTGTCTGCGCCACACGGGTTCCGCCGCCCCTCACTCCGCAGGCTTCATCCTTCGCAGCATCACGTAACCGACCGCGCCCGAGATCGCCGACGCCGCAAGGATCGACAGTTTCGCTTCCTCGAAGAGCGGGCCCTCGACGAACGACAGGCCGGCGACGAACAGCGACATCGTGAAGCCGATCCCCGCGACCAGCGACAGCCCGTGGATGAGGCGCAGGTTGGCCTTGTTCAGCGGCTGTGACGCGAATCCCAGCTTCGCGAGGATCACGAACGAAAGCACGATTCCGATCTGCTTTCCGAAGAAGAGGCCGAGGATGATTCCCGGGGCCATGGGCGAGCGAAGAGCATCTCCAACGACGGAGGTGTCGATGGCGACCCCTGCGTTCGCGAAGGCGAAAACCGGCATGATTCCGAACGCCACGATGGGATGAAGGAGATGCTCGAGTCGGTGCAGTGGCGACTCGTGAACGATCATCGAGGTGATCTTGTTGAGACGGGCCTGCTCCAGCTCCGATCCGTCCTCGACCTCCTGCGCTTCGATCGCGTCTTCGAGCGCGTCCTCCAGTGTCTCGTCCTGGTCGTTGCGCCGCACTGCGGGGATCGTCAGGCCGAGCACTACGCCGGCGACGGTGGCGTGAACTCCCGATCCCAGCGTCGCGGCCCAGAGCCCGAAGCCCGCCGCGAGATAGAGGCCGAGCCGACGGACGCCGAGGAGGTTCATCGTGATCAGGATCACGAGAAAGAGCGCGGCCCAGAGCAGGGCGGTGACGTTCAGGGACGACGTGTAGAAGAACGCGATGACGAGCACGGCGATCAGGTCGTCGACCACCGCGAGCGCCATGAGGAAGACCTTGCCCCACGGCGGGATGCGGGAGCCTAACAGCGCGACGACGCCGAGGGCGAAGGCGATGTCGGTCGCCATGGGGATCGCCCAGCCTTTCGCCATCCCGGTTCCGTGGCAGAAGGCGAGGTAGATGATGGCTGGCACGACCGCGCCGCCGGCGGCGGCGACGATCGGAAGCGCCGCGGACTTCGGGTCCGAGAGCTCACCGAGCTTGAGCTCGCGCTTGATCTCGAGCCCGACGAGCAGGAAGAAGATCGCCATCAGGCCGTCGTTGATCCAGTGGCTCAGGCCCTTCTCGATGTCGAACGTGCCGATGCCGAAGCTGATCGGGAGGTGGAGAAGGTGCTCGTACGACGGCCGCAGCGGCGAATTCGCGATGATGAGCGCCAGGATCGCGGCCAGCCCGAGGATCACGCCCGACGCCGCCTCCGTTCGCATGAACTCCTGGATCGGAGTGAGCAGTCTTTCGGTCTGTCTCTTCAGCATCGTCGCGTCCCCTGCGAGGTCGTGGTGCGTCCTCGAACGTTGTGGGTGATGGTCAGTCGCCGAGCGCTTCGTACGTCATCAGCGTGAAGCGATACTTCTGCGCGCCGCGGATTCGTTTGGCGACTTCTTCATGCAGCTCCGGAGTCCACGTCGTCCATTTCACGAGGAACGCATCGGCGGCTTTCACGTCGCCGGCGCGCTGGATCGCGAGCACTTCTTTCAGCAGTGACGCAACGGCCTCGTGGTAGCGATCGTACCTGATCGAGAGACGCTTCGTCTTCGGGTCGGCCGAGAGGAGCCCCTTGTCGACGAACCAGTTGAACTGCACGAGCTGCATCGTCTGGTACGGCTGGTCGCGGCGCGGCTTCACGTTCTGGATCACGCGCTGGATGCCGCTCGCGTAGACGCTCCGCGCCATCTCGTCGTCGTAATAGCCCGACTTCAGGAGCGCGGGAATCGAATAAAGCGACACGAGGTCCGACTTCATCTCCTCGATCGAATCGGCCGAGCCCTCGAGCGCGACGTCTAGCGCCCTTCCCTTCTCGTCGCGGTCGACACCGAGGTAGTGTCCGATCTCGTGCCACAGCGTCCGGTGGAAGTTCCCCTCGGGGACGAGGTGCGACGCGAGCTCCGGGGCCACCGCGGCATCCCAAGCCGCCTTCGTGTTCGGGAAGAGCGCACCGTTCTTCATGATGTTGCCGCGAAGGAGGATCGTCCGGCCGTAACGGCTCGTCATCAGCGGGTCGTTAGGCAGGATGGTGGCGGTGTTGGCCCCGCGCGACTGGCCAAAGTCGGCGACGACGTCGTAGACGCCGACCGGAATGTTCTCGCGGACCCGCCGGTGGTTCTCGTAGGGGAGCGAATCCTCGATCGCCTGCAGGTTGCCGATCACCTTCGCGACGCGGGCGCTCGTCTCGTCGTTGCGGACGAGGATGGAGAGCGAGTGGAACGCCTTCACGCCGTACATCGCGTCGTCGTAGGTCTCGTACGAGCCGATCTGCGCGTTGAGGCGCTGGAAGCGGCCGGTGACCCAGCTTGCGTCGCCGCTCTCGTAGTCGTCGGTGAGAAAGTCGCGGCCCCGGTTGCGCAGGTAGCGGGCGAACTCCGCGTCGTCGTTCTCGATCGCGTCGGCCGCGAGGTGGAGTAGCTTGTAGATCGCCACGCTCTCGGCCGCCCAGGCGAGCGACTGCGGCACGGCGTAGAATCCGGTCTCGTCGCCCGCGTCGAGCAGAGCGAGCAGCCGCGCGGAGAGTCCCGGGTGCATCCCGTCGATGAGCGGGACGCGCGCAAGCGTCGTGAGGTCTGCTTTGAGGCTGGACTTCGTCGAGCGGCGGACCACGGTGCGGTCGCCGAGGATCGACGCGCGCGCTTCCGGGTGCTTTGCCAGGAACGCGTCGAGCTCCTCGCGCGTCGCTCCTTCGGGGTAGACGTTGCGGGTTGGCGCCTGCGGCCTCACGGGCAGGAACGGCTCGCGCTTGTTGTCGAGCGTCGCTGCGATCGGACCCTGGTTCAGCCTGTAGAGCGCGAGGAGATCGCCGGTGCGCTTGCCGTTGCCCGACGCCTCGTGCAACTCGTCCAGCGCTTCGAGCGACTTGATCGCGTCGGGATGCCGCGAATCCTCGTAGATCCGCTGGATGATCTTCCCCGCGGCGAGCAGGTGCTTCACGCACTCGCGCTCTCCTTCCGTGAGCTTCGAAAGGTCGGGCTTCAGCCGCACGGTCTGCGTCTTCGCGAGAATCTCTGCGACTTTCGACGGGGGCCAGTAGCCGGTGGGAAGATCGTCCGCGGCGACAGGGATCGTGATCAGGACGAGAGCGGCAACGAGCGCGAGTCGCAGTTTCATGCGCGGAATGGTAGCAGCCCTCGTGGCGAAGGACTGTAGCGAAGGGCGCTGACCTTTGCCGCCTCACGCTGGGCCGGCGGTTTCGCGCAACGCTGGCAAGGCGAGACGCCGCGCCTACATCCCATCTGCGCATCTCCCACCCATTCCTCTGATATCGTCCCGCCCAACCACGGCAGGAGGCTCGCAATGAACATCGACCTCACCAACCGCGTCGTCCTCATCACCGGCGGCTCCCGCGGCATCGGGCGCCGGACTGCGCTAGTCATGGCCGAATGTGGCGCGCGAGTAGCGTTCACCTTCGCCACCCGGCAGGATGCCGCGTACGAAGTCGTTGCGGCGATCGGACCGGAGCGGGCGCTCGCAATTCGCGCCGATGCGGGCAACCCCGAGGACGTCGCGCGGATGGTCGACGAGGCGATCGCGCGCTTCGGCCGGATCGACGTGCTCGTCAACAACACCGCGGTCCACGCGATCAACCCGTTCGACGGCGACGACTACGAGGCGTGGCAGAGCGGATGGCGCCGCACGATCGAGGTGAACCTCTTCGGCGCGGCGAACGCGGCGTTCCTCGTCATCCCGCACATGAAGCGACAGGGAGGCGGCAAGATCATCAACGTCGCCTCGCGCTCAGGCTTCCGCGGCGAGCTCGAGTTTCCCGACTACGGCGCGTCGAAGGCGGGAATGATGAACCTCACCAAGTCGCTCGCGCGGACGCACGCGAAGCAGGGGATCATCGCGACCTGCGTCGCGCCGGGGTACGTGGAGACCGACATCGCGGCCGACGACCTGCGCCGCTTCCGCGATCGCATCGAGGCGGAGATCCCGATCGGTCGCGTCGCCCAGCCCGACGACGTCGCCAAGACGATTCTCTTCCTCGCGTCGCCGCTCTCGGACTACCTCGCCGGCGTCACGATCGACGTGAACGGAGGGTCGTACTTGCGGTGAGCGACGCGGCCGGCTAGACGCCAGAGGTCCAGGTGGCGCAGGCACTCCTGCCTGCGCGCGGCGCGAAGCGCCGACGATGTTCTGCGCGAATGGAGCAGGAAACCGGCCGCCTTCGGCGACGCGCAGGCAAGAGCGCCTGCGCCGCGTGGTTCGCGCCGCGTTGGCGAACGTGCTCGAGGCCTTACTCCACCGTCACGCTCTTCGCCAGGTTCCTCGGCTGGTCGACGTCGCAGCCGCGCCTCAACGCGATGTAGTAGGCGAGCAACTGCATCGGGACGACCGTCAGGATCGGCTGGAGCGCTTCGATCGTGTGCGGGACCTCGATCACGTCGTCGGCCATCGCGCGCATCGCCTCGTCGCCCTCGTCGCAGATGACGATCAGCTTCCCGTCGCGCGCGCGCGCTTCCTGGAAATTCGAGACGACCTTGTCATAGAAGGAAGTCTTCGTCGCGATGCCGACGATCGGCATGTTCTCGTCGATCAGCGCGATCGGGCCGTGCTTCATCTCGCCCGCCGGATAGCCCTCGGCGTGGATGTACGAGATCTCCTTGAGCTTGAGCGCCCCTTCGAGCGCGATCGGGTAGTGCAGGCCGCGGCCGAGGAAGAGAAAGTCCTGCGCCTTGGAGTACTTGTAGGCGAGCTCTTCGATCTCCTTCTCCTTCTCGAGGACATCCTCGAGCTTGTGCGGGATCGTCGCGAGCTCGTGCATCGCCTCGCGGATCGACTCCTTGCTCTCGCCGCGAAGCTGGCGCACGTAGAGTGAGAGCAAATAGAACGCCGTGAGCTGCGTCGTGAACGCCTTCGTCGACGCGACGCCGATCTCCGGCCCCGCGTTGGTGTAGATGACACCGTGCGCGAGACGCGTCGCCGCCGAGCCGATCGCGTTGCAGATCGTCAGCAGCTTCGCCCCCTTCGCCTTCGCCTCCTGCATGCCGGCGATCGTGTCGGCCGTCTCGCCCGACTGCGTCACGCCGATGACGAGCGTGGTGTCGTCGACGATCGGGTCGCGGTAGCGGTACTCCGAGCCGTAGTCGACTTCGACCGGAATGCGCGAGGCCTGCTCGAGCAGGAACTTCCCGACGAGCCCCGAGTGCCACGACGTGCCGCAGGCGACGATGTGGATCCGGCGAATCTTCGACCACTCCGCGGGAGTCATCGCGAGATCGTTGAAGAAGACCTCGCCCGACTCCTCGAACATCCTTCCGGTGAAGGTGTCACGCACGGCGCGCGGCTGCTCGTGGATCTCCTTGAGCATGTAGTGGCGATAGCCTTCCTTCTCGGCCATCACCGCGTCCCAGGTGATCCGCTTCGGCTCGCGCGCGACCGGCTTGTCGTCGCGGTCGAAGAGCTCGACCTCGTCCTTCGTGACGACGGCGTACTCGCCATCCTCGAAGTAGATGATGTCGCGCGTGTACTGGAGCAGCGGCGTGACGTCCGAGGCGATGATGTTCTCGCCGACGCCCTTGCCGACGACGAGCGGCGGGCCGTTGCGCGCCGCGACGATGGTCCCCGGCTCGTCGGCGTCGATGATGACGAGGGCGTAGTGCCCTTCGATCTCCCGCAGCGTGGCGCGCACGGCGTCGACGAACCCGAGCGCCGCGAGGTGCGACTCGACCAGGTGCGCGACGACCTCGGTGTCGGTGTCGGTCCGGAACGTGTGTCCCGCGTCGGCGAGCCGCTTCTTGAGCGCGATGAAGTTCTCGATGATGCCGTTGTGAATGACGACGATCCGGCCCGAGCAGTCGCGGTGCGGGTGCGCGTTGTTCTCGCTCGGCTTGCCGTGTGTCGCCCAGCGCGTGTGGCCGATGCCGAAGTTGCCGGATACCGGTTCGGTCAGGAGGCGCGCCTCGAGATTGCCGAGCTTTCCTTCCGCGCGGCGGATCTCCAGCCCGTTCTTCGTGACGACCGCGATTCCCGCGCTGTCGTAGCCCCGATACTCGAGCTTCCGCAGCCCTTCGATCAACAGCGGAACGACGTCCCGCTCACCCGCGTATCCGATGATTCCGCACATCGTCGACCTCGTTTTCCCGTGTTCCGTTCCGTGTCGTGTGTGGCGCCGGCGCGACGCCCCTGTTGTTCCGCAGCCTCACGACGCCCAGGGGTCGTCGCGAGTTGCCGAAAGCGCGCAAGTGCCGTGCGCCGAGATAGTTTCGCCCTGGTCGCCCCGCGCTCCCGATCCGCTACAATGCGCCCAGTTCGCCCAGCGGAGAAACCAATGAGCAAAAAGCTCGCCTGTTTCCTTTTCGTCCTCGCGACTGCCTGCGGTAAGGCGGGGTTGCCCCATCCGCCCGTCCCCGAGATTCCCGCGGCCACGACCGATCTGGTTGTATCACAGCGGGCTTCGAAGGTGATTCTCCGCTGGAGTTACCCCTCCCTCTCGACGGCGGGCAAGGCGCTCGCCGATCTTCGGAAGATCGTCGTCTATCGCTACTCGGAGCCGTTGCCGGCGTCTCTTGCCGGTCAGCTGACCGGCGAGGGAGCGAAACCGCTGAGCGAGCTCTTCGCGCAGGTGGCCGTGCCGCCGCTGCCACAGTATCTGCGCGCGTCCGTCGCGGTGGCCGAGGTGACGAAAGAGGAGCTTCCCGCGTTCTCGGTCGGCGCAAAGATCGCGTTCGAGGACGCTCCCCCGCTGATCTCGGACTCGGGGCTTCCCGTCCGTTACGTCTACGCGGTGGTGACCGAAGGGCTCGAGAGAACGAGCGGGTTCTCGAATCTCGCTCCAGTGGTGGTGTACGACGTGCCGGAACCGCCGGGAGGGGTCGGGGCGAAGCTCACGCCCGCCGCGGTCGTGCTGAGTTGGGAGAAACCGGCGAAGAGCGCATCGGGAGCGGAGAATCCGCTGGTAAACGGCTACACGATCTACCGCTCGTCGACCGGCGAGGTGCCCGGCGACGCGGTGGCGACGATCGATGCCACGAAGACGACTTACGAGGACTCCCCGCCCTACGCGCGCTACAGCTACCGCGTCACCGCGGTCGCGGCGAAGGCTCCCGCCGTCGCCGAGAGCGCGCCGTCGCTGGCCGCCGAGGTCGACTTCCGTGATCTGCTTCCACCCCCCGTGCCCGTGAACGTCGCGGCACTGACCGAGGAGACGTCGGTGCGGCTGATCTGGGACCCGGTCAGAGTGGCCGATCTCGCGGGCTACGTCGTCTACCGTGAAGCGGGAGGGGCGAAGACGCGCCTCAATCCGACGTTGCTGACCGAAGCGAGCTTCCGCGACGAGGCGCCGCCGACGAATGTAGGAGTCGTCTACGCCGTGACGTCCGTCGATCGCGAAGGCAACGAGAGCGCGGCGGCGAGGGCGGCGGAAGTGGTGATCGCGAAGTAAGGCAGGCCAGAGGCCAAAGGTCAAAGGTCAAAGCAGGCAGGCAATGGTGCCGCGCGATGTGGAGTGTGCAAGCGCAGCTTGCGCCATTCCTCGCCGAAGCTTCGGCGTTCTGGTACGAGGGTAAAGCGGAAGCTTCGCTTCCGCACTCCACAGGGTGCCCCTCGCCTGCTTTGACCTTTGACCTATGGCCTTTGACCTCTGACTTTTGGCCTCTGGCCTGCCTCATGAAACGGGCCCCCTTTCGGGAGCCCGTTCGCTGGTCGATGCGGGAACGCTGCTAGTAGAGGTCGTTCTTGGCTGCGTCGTCGTCGGCCTCGAGTGAGGCGGGGCCGTTGTTGCAGGAGCTGACGCTCGGGTACATCGTCGCGCCGGCGACGTTCGAGTGTCCGATGCCGATCACGTGGCCTACCTCGTGGACCATGATGCCCTCGATGTAGAACTCGCCGCTGCAACCGTCGGCCTCCGAAGTCGAGACGAAGCTGTAGCGCTGGTTCGTGTAGACGTCGGCGTCGGTAATCGTGGTGACGCCACCGACAGTCTGGTAATAGCCCGTGAGCGTTGCGGCGAGACAGCTTCCGTTGCAGATCTTGCCGTTGCTGTTGAGCATGATGTACGGCGTTCCGTCTCCGCGGACGGCGCTCTGATTCGTCGTGCCGCTCGAGACGACGTTCGTCCAGGCTCGGATCGCGCTTGCTGTGTTGGCGACGCCCTTGGAGCTGTCGGTGATGGTCTTGTTGCCCGCGGTGTTCACGAGGACGGTGACCGAGCCGCCCGCCCAGCTGCGCCGGGGCGAGAGCAGGACGTATGCATACGTCGGCAGGGCGGTGCCGAGGACGATGAGCGCTGCGAATGCGAGTGCGATGTTCTTTTTCATGGTCTTCTCCTCCTCGCCTTACTCGCGAACCATCGGGCCGGCGGCGCGACCGCGCATGATCGCGCCGACCTGCGCGCGGAACTCGTCGATGGAAACGTCGTCGTCGGACGGGGCCGACTTCGACAGGGCCGCCTCTCGCGGGTTGCCCTGCGTCTCGCGGTCGAGCCGCAGCATCGTGCGGCCGTTGCGCTCTCTCACGAGGTACTTGCCGCGATGGAAGCCGTGAATCCGGTACTCACCGCTGTCTTCCCAGACGGTCAGGAGGAGAACGACCTCTTCACCTTCGCGGAGCTCGGGGAAGCCTATCGCCTGCTGCGTGTAGCCGTCGACCGTGCCGCCGACTTCGCGGAGCATCAGAACGGCCGGGCCGTCGCCGGCGAGGTAGTCGGACACATCGACGCGCGCGTAGCTGAAGATCACCTCGTGGTCGGCATCCCAGGAAGCCGAAACGGGGCCGATCGTGCCGCGCACGACCGAAGTCGTCCCGCGCACCATCTGGTCGAATGGAATGTCGAGGAACTGCGATGCCGAGAGCGGCATGGCGCAGAGCGCGACGGCCAATACGAGCAGGTACAGTCTGCCCTTGTGCATGGACTTCGTCCTCCTTCGAGCTGCTATTCGGTTGTGGGTGACGCGGGAAAGATTAGCAGTGCGCCGGAGGAGGCACAAGGGCAGGAATGGAAGTTCGGAGGGGGACGCTGCGGCAGGGGAAGTGGCGGAGAGAGGGGGATTCGAACCCCCGGTACAGTTTAACCCGTACGACGGTTTAGCAAACCGTTGGATTAAGCCACTCTCCCATCTCTCCGCACATGAACTCCCCGCGAGGTGGCTCGCCTGACGGGGATCGCCGCATTGTCAACCCCGGTTCCCAGAGGGGAACAGGTTCCAGCGCTAACTGCGATTCCGGCTGGTTGATTCCTTTTAACACAACGAATGCAGAACGCAGAACGCTGAATGAGGAATGAAGAAAAGAATACTGTCTGTCCGCCCGATAATCTGTCGAACTAAATCAGTATATTAATGAGAGTCGCTTTCTACGTTCTGCATTCTGCATTCAGCGTTCTGCATTCGTTGTGTTCCCTGGCGGAGGGGGTGGGATTCGAACCCACGGTACCGTCTCCGGTACGGCGGTTTTCAAGACCGCTGCCTTAAACCACTCGACCACCCCTCCAGCCCTTCGGAACGAAGCCCGGATCCGCGACGAGTCAACGCCGGGCAGGCTGGATAGATTTCTCGCAAAACCGCCCGCGCAGACCGGCGGAACGCTTCACGGGATCACGGGAGGATGTTGACGTCGAGCGTGATCCGGAGCCGCAGCTTGCGGTGCCCCTTCAGCTCCGAGAGCGAGAGATTCAGCGGAAGCGTGACTTCCTTGACCAGCCCGTCCGAGGTTCGACGCTCGACCTCTGGTGTTGGCGCAGCAACCGGGGCGGGCGTCGTGCCGCTCTGCGTCGTGATCTTCGGGAGCGAGGCGAGGAGTCCCTCGGGAAGCTGCATCTCGACCGACGCCAGCGGCACTTCGGACGCCGTTTCGACGCTGAAGCTCGGGAGATCGCCGAACGGGTTCTTCTCGGGTACGAAGCCTCCCGGTGGCGGAGGCGTGGGCCGCGAGACCAGCTCGGCGCCAACCATCGGGGCGCTCACGTCATCGTCGTCGTCGTCCTCGACGAACACCTGGCCCGCCGTCGCTGCTGCCACGGGAGCGGCAGCCAGCGGCGCCGTCGGGACCGGCTCGTCGTCTTCGGCCCACACGGAATCGCCGGAAGGCGCCGCCGCAACCGCGGGCGCTGCCGCCACAGGTTCTGCCGGCGCGAGGTTCAGGACCTGGATCTGGTCTTTGTCGAGCGGATCCGAGCCCTCGAGCCCGTACTTCTTGATCAGGTGCGAGAGAACGTGATGCGCGATGCCACGAAGCGATTCTTCGACGCCGAGGCCCGTGGTCGCGACCGACTCGTAGTGGGGGGCCTTCAGCTTCGCGTTGAGCGTCGCCTCGAGCTCGGCGACCGGCATCGCATTCGGCAGATCGCGTTTGTTGTACTGCATGATCACCGGGATGTCGGCGATCCGGATTCCCTGGCGCTTGAGGTTGTCCTCGAGGTTCTGCAACGACTCCTGGTTCGCGTCGAGCGCGAAGTCCTGGCTGTCGGCCACGAACACGACTCCGTCGGCGCCCTTGAGCACGAGCTGGCGCGTCGAGTTGTAGTAGACCTGGCCGGGGACGGTGTAGAGCTGCAGCTTGGTCCGCATGCCGCGGATCTTGCCGAGGTCGAGCGGGAGGAAGTCGAAGAACAGGGTGCGGTCCGTCTTCGTCGCGAGCGAGAGCATCTTGCTGCGGTTGTTCGACGGGAGCGAGTCGTAGATGAACTGGAGGTTCGTCGTCTTCCCGCAGAGACCGGGGCCGTAATAGACGATCTTGGCCGTGATCTCTTTCGTCGCGTAGTTGAAAAGGACCATGAGGCCCATCAGGTTATCGTGGCGTCCGGAGGCTGTCAATTTCGTGCTGAGGGCGGGAGCGCGGAGAAAATGCCGCGGAGCCGAGTCGCTTGACGTGAACGAATCGGCCAACCAGAATGCACCCCTGCCCGGAAACGGGCGCTCTTTCTCAGCCCATCGACCGCGGTGACGGGAAGCCGGTGAGATACCGGCGCGGCCCCC
>JAMPYE010000091.1 GCA_023700825.1 Thermoanaerobaculia bacterium
GCGCACTACACCGAGGCCGACATCTTCCGGCCGACGAGCTACAACATCATCATGAACCACAAGCGCCCCGACGGAACCTACGCGCGCACCGGCGACAAGACGCAGCCCGACTACTACACCGTCGACCTGCGCCTGCGCTACCCGTGGGAGCTCCCGCGCGGCGTGGTCGTCGACTTCTTCGCCGACGTCTACAACCTCCTCGACAACCAGGACACGCTACTCGTCGAAGAGGGCTACAACCACCCGGAGTGGGCCTACGGCGATACCCGCGTGATCCTCGATCCGCGCAGGTGGGAACTTGGGGTGAGGGTGCGGATGTAGGACCGGGAACAACGGCGATCAATACCATCACCGTTCTCGTCGCCGCGTCGACGGGAAGGCTTCGTCAGCGTCATCGGGCGAGCATCGCGGCGGTGCGGGCCTTGACCACTTTCATGTGCGCGCGGGCGATCATCTGCGTTCTCGCGGCCTCGGTCGTGTCGTCGAGCGCCTTCTTCGCGAGCGCCTTTGCCTCGGCCGCACGGCCAAGGCGCGCGAGAACCGCAGACTCGAGCGAATCGTACAGGTAGGCGGGATCGTTCCGAATCGCCCGGAATGTTCTCATTTCCTCGAGAAAGTCCATCGGATCGGCGACGGACTTCGCCCAACGCGCCTCGAACGACCAGTAGCCGAAAACTTCCTGCTCCCCGTGTTTAGGCGCGTGAACCTCGCCGATCGCGCGGCCACTCCTCCACGCGAGATACGCGTGGTAGGGAATCGCACTCCGGACCTCCTCGGGGAATGTGGCGGCGTACCTCTCGACCGCTTCCCGCGCCTCCGGCCATTTCTCCTGTTGCGAGAGAACGAGAACGAGCGACTCGAGCAGCCCGGACGGCGATCGACCACGGTACGTGCCGGCCGTACTCGAGGCGAGACCTCGCTGCAGGTAGCGGGCCGCGCGCTCGAGCTCTCCCGTCGCCTCGAACACCTGTCCCGCCTGCCAGCAGATCTCCGAAGGGGCTCCGCTGCTCTTCGCGAGCTCGTCGAACAGCGCTTCGGCCTCCACCGCCCGCCCCGACCTCGCGAGAATGACGGCCTCGTTGATTCCTGCCCATTCCCCCAGCGACGGTTCGCCGAGCGCATCCGCTTTCGAATGAGCCTCGCGCACGTACCTCAAGGCATTCTCGTACGCGCCACTGGTCGACGCACGAAGGGCGTCACGAAGCCTGCCGTACGCCGCCACACGCTCGGCACGACGGTCGGCGCGCGATAGCACGGGCGCTCCGACCGCGAACCCGTCGAAGTCGAGCTCGGCAATCTCCCCGCCGCGGAACTCGAAGCGAAGCGTCCGCCTCGCCACGTCGACGCTGACGAGCTGGCACGCGTACTCGTTCATTCGCGGGAGCAACGCGTACCAGAGGAGCGATTTCTGCGACGAGCGCGCGTACTCCGCGTCAGGTGTCCCCGCCTCGATCCAGGGCGAGCCCGCCAGGATCGGCGCTGCGTCTCGTACGAGCTTCACCGCGCCGATCCCAGCAAACCACCCCATGCGATTGTTCATCCCGGCGAAGAAGAGCTCGTCAACGCCGTCACCGTCAATGTCGGCCATCCCCACGAACCGGTGATGCCCCGAGGCGATGAAGATCGGAGAGGACTGGGTGTCGCGAGGGTCGACGTAGACTGAGTAGCTCCCCCAGTAGGGAGAGTGGGCGTAGGTCAACAGCACGTCCTCCCGCCCATCGTGGTCGGGATCGACCGCCGCGATCGCCGCCGTCGAGAAGGTCGGGTCGAGCGGAAAGCGCGCCGTCGCGTCGGTGATCCGCATCTCACTCTCGACCTTGCCCGTCGACGCGTCATAGACGCGCAACCTGTGCCCTTCGTCGACCGGCAACAGCCGGTTCGCCGCCTCGGGTACACCAACGACCGAAGGATTCCGGCCGTCGATCTTGACGACCGCAGCAGAGCAACCCGGAACGAGAGCGCGATTCTCCCAGAGCACGTTTCCCCGTCGGTCGATAGCTCGGAGCGCGCGCCCCGCGTCGGCCTCGATGTGGTCGAATCCGCTCCAGTAACGTTGCCACGACCAGACGCCGCCCGCTGCAACGACCGCGACCACGAGCCCGTACACCGCGAGTCGCGCGCGACTCCGCCTCCAACGCCATCCGAGGTCGCGCTTGCGCGCACGAATCGTCTCCAGGACCCGGGATGCCGTCTGCGGTCGCGCGGCGGGCTCTTTCTCCATCAGCTGCTGAATCAACTCCGCGAGCCAGGCCGGGACGTCGGGCCGAAGGGTTCGCACGTCGGGCGCGGCGCTGATGATGTGCGCCATCACCGTGCCCAGGTTCGTCGCCGCTTCGAGTGGGAGCTTTCCAGTCAGCATCTCGAACAGGAGCACGCCGAAGGCGTAGAGGTCGGCACGGCCGTCGAGCTGCCTGCCTAACGCCTGCTCCGGCGCGACGTACTCGAGCGTCCCGACGAGGGCCTCGGTGCGCGTGACCTTCCCTCCCCCGTCCCACCGGCGCGCGAGGCCGAAGTCGGCGAGCTTCACCGCGCCCTGCTGCGTGAGCAGTATGTTCGCGGGCTTGAGGTCGCGGTGAACGACGCCCGCAGCATGCAGCGCGCCGAGCGCGTCGAGCACCGGCTCGGCCACCTGCGCGACCTCGTCGACGTCGAGCAGCTTGTGACGGATCCTGTCACGCAGCGTCTCCCCCTCGACGAGCTCCATCGTGAGGAAGTCGTGCTCCCCGTCCTGACCGAGGTCGTAGACGCGAACGAGCGTCTCGCGGGGAATCTCGCGCGCGATCGAGACCTCGCGGCGAAGACGCGCGAGCGTCGCAGGAGTCATCCGGTCGGCGCGAAGGATCTTGATTGCGATCCGCTGGTCCAGCTCGACGTCTCGCGCCGCATAGACGCGGGCGAAGCCGCCCGAGCCGAGCAGACGCTCGATCTCGTAGCGCGACGCGACGAGCGTGCCGGGGGCCAGGACGGCGAGATCGAGGATCTGCTCGTCCGGATCGACGGTTTCCGTCTGGTGGCTGTCCATACCGGGGCAGGAGAATGATAGGCGATTGTAGCGAGGGCGTCCCGCCTTCGCCGCATCGCGAGTAACTCGGTCTGTGCAACGCGGGCAAGGCGGGACGCCTTGCCTACAAGGCACACTCCTCGGCCTCGAACGCCTTCGCCAGCGCACGACATAGCTCGCCGGGGTCGGCCGCGCGCTGGCGGTCGACGAAACGGATCGCCGCGATCTTCGTGAGGCTGCCGGTCAGGAACGAGCCGGCGAGAAGGTCGGCGCGCGTCAGGAGGCGCTCTCGGACGGCGAGCCCCGCGATCGTCGCGCGGGTGATCACCCAGCCGCGCATCACGCCGGGGAGAAGTCCCGCGCAGACCGGCGGCGTGATGAGCACGTCGTCCTTTACCGCGAAGACATTGCTCGTCGTTCCCTCGAGAATCCTTCCCCGCGCGTCGGTGAAAAGCGCCTCGTCCGCGTTCTTCTCGTGCGCCTCGCGCAGTCCGAGCAGGCTCGGAACGTACGAGACGGTCTTCAATCCGGGCGTGGGCCGCGGGATGTGCTTCCCGAGCACGATCACGCGTCCGCGCCGGCGTCGCCGGAGCGTCGGCTCCGGGATCGGGCCCGAGAGCGACACGAGCTTCCACGAACGCGGGTCCTGCACGTCGGCGCCGATCGCGAGCCACGAGACGCGCGCCGACGCTTCCTTCATCGTCGCGACCGCCGCCGCCGCGCGCCGCGTCTCGCGCTCGAACGCCGCGAGCGCCGGCGACGGAAACTTCAGCGACTCCGCTCCCGAGGCAAGCCTCCGCCAGTGCGCCTCGAGCAACACCGGCTCGCCGCGGACGACGAGAATCGTCTCGAAGAAGCCAACCCCGCGCGCCAGAGCGGGCGCATCAAGCGGAATCGTGATCTTCTTCGTCATTCCATCTCCTCGAGTCCGAGTGCGTGAAAGAAGCCGACCGACTTCGCGCGCGACTCGTCGTCCTCGGCCCGCGCGTCGGAATCCCACACGATCCCGCCGCCGGCATGATAGCGAGTCTCCGAAGCGGTGATCACTGCCGTGCGGATCGCGACGCTGAACTCGGACATCCCGTTCGCGCCGACGAAGCCGATCGCTCCGGTGTAGACGCCGCGCGCGCACGGCTCGAGCCCCCGGATCGCCGCCACCGCGGCTCGCTTCGGCGCTCCCGTGATCGAGCCGCCCGGGAAGAGTGCGTCGAAGAGCCTCGCGACGGTCGTGTCGCCGAGCTCCTCGGCGCGCACGGTCGACTCGAGGTGATGAAGATGGGGAATCGTCCGCACCGTGAGGTAGTGCGACACCGACACCTTCCCCGCCAGCGCGACCTTGCCGAGGTCGTTCCGGACCAGATCGACGATCATCAGATGCTCGGCGACGTCCTTCGTGCTGCCGAGCAGCCTGGCGATTTCGGCATCGTCATCGCCCCTTCGGCGAATCGTTCCCTTGATCGGGCGCGACTCGGCGACGCCGAGACGCCGGTCGTGACGAAGGAAGACCTCGGGGGACGCGCTCGCGATCGACCAGTCGTCTCCGGCGAGCAGCGCGCTGCAGCGCGGGATGCCGTCCCTCGTCAGGGCGAGGTAGACCGCTCGCGGGTCGAGCGAGGCGCGCACCGTCAACCGCCGCGTCAGGTTCACCTGGTAGACGTCGCCATCGCGGATCATGCGGCGAATCGCGGCAACGCCTTCGCCGTATCCGCCACCGCCGAGAGAGTCGTCGATCGGATTCCCTGGTGCGACGCCGATCGCCGCCTCCGGCTCCGTCGCTTTGCGCAGCAACGTCTCCACTTCGAGTGTCCGATCGCGAATCTCGTGCTCGGGGGCGAAGACGAACGCGGTGCCTCCACGGATCGCGAGGCCCGCGGAGTGCCGCGCGAACCAGGCGAACGGCTCCGCAACCGAGTCGGCTCGAGCTGGCGCGGCTTCGTGCGCGGCACCCGGCTCGTAGGAAACGAATCCTACCCATCCGCCGAGGAATGGAGCCTCGGTCGCGGGTAACTCCTTCACAGGCCCGGCCGAAATCGTCCGGAGGAGCTCACGCCAGGCCTCGGGTGCGACGTCGCGAACCTCCCGGATCTCCTCCGGCCATGGGAGGACGAGCTGCCACGCCTCGCCTTCGTCGATCCAGCCCTCGAGCAGGGCGCTGCCCGGACGACCGATCAGCGAAGCGAGCCTGGCCCTGCCGACCCGTAGAGACGCCGGCAGCGGACGAATTGCGATATCCGGTGACATCCGGGGCAATCGTACTTGGAAGTCGGTCCGTCCGTGCGCTTTCTCCCCTCTGGAGGCAGACGGCCACGCGCAGCGTGTCGCCGGTCACGGGGAAGAACCGTGATCGTCATTCGCTTCTCGTCGAAGGTCGGATAGAGTCTCTCCCGGCATCCGCGCCCCACGCATGGACGAACTCCGAGAACTCCTTTCCTTTCTGACCGATCCGCAACAGCTGATCCGCTGGGGAGGCTACATCGGCCTCTTCGCGATCGTGTTTACCGAGACGGGGCTGATGTTCGGCTTCTTCCTGCCCGGCGACTCGCTGCTCGTCACGGCGGGGCTGTTCGCGTCGAAAGGCGACCTCGACATCTTTCTGCTGAACGCGCTGCTGATCGTGGCAGCGATCACGGGCGACGCGACCGGCTACCTGATCGGCCGCAGGATGGGCCCGGCCCTCTACCGCCGGCAGGACTCGCGCTTCTTCCGGCGCGCACACCTGATCAAGACCCGGCTCTTCTACGAGAAGCACGGCGGAAAGACGATCGTGATCGCCCGCTTCGTGCCGATCATCCGGACGTTCGCGCCGGTGGTCGCTGGCGTCGCCGGGATGGAGTACCGCCGCTTCGCCCTCTTCAACATCTTCGGCGGCATCGGCTGGGTCGTGTCCATGACGATGACCGGCTTCCTTCTCGGACGGTTGATCCCGAACATCGACAAGCACATCGAGATCATGATCCTCGTCGTCATCGCAATCTCGTTCATCCCGGCCGTCCTGCACGGCTGGAAGGAACGGAAAGAAAAGCTGCACCTCCGCAAGGTGTTCCTCTCCGACGTCCGGCATCTCGCCACGAAGCTGCGCGAGGTGAACTGGAGCTCTCCCGTGGAGGCCACGCTCGAGGAGCTCCGGCATCCGGCAGAGGACCGATCCGAAACGGTGATCCCCGATCCGGCGGCGTTCGAGTTCCGCTCGGCGGCCGACGGCGAGCAGATCCCGCGCATCGAGCTTACGGCGGCGGTCTCGGCCGACCGCCACCATCTGACCGACGCGGGGTACGACTTTGCGATGCTCGATTTCGAAGAGAAGTTCAAGATCGCCGTCGAGGCGATCGCCGATCAGTTCCATCAGCCCGAGACGGTGGTGAGCACACCCGACCACGAGGTCACCGCTCACCTTCGCGCCACCCACGCCGCGGTGTGGCGCTACGACGACGGGCGACTCATTCTCGCAAGGATTCACGATCCGCTTCGCGACAGATTCCGCATTGCGATGGTCGCCGAACCCCTTCCCGCGGCGCCCGGAGCCACGACATGATCACCACGCTACTCCCCTGGATCGGCTTTACCCTGTTCATCCTCTGCCTGCTCGCGCTCGACCTCGGACTCTTCCACCGCAAGGCGCACGCCGTGTCGGTGAAGGAAGCCGGGATCTGGTGCGCCGTCTGGGCGACCCTCGCCACCATCTTCGGCATCGGGATGTACTTCACGAAGGGCCCGCAGCCCGCGCTCGAGTTCTTTACCGGATATCTCATCGAGCTTGCGCTTTCGGTCGACAACATCTTCGTCTTCGTCGTCGTTCTCGCCTACTTCCGCGTGCCGAAAGAGCTGCAGCACCGCGTGCTCTTCTGGGGAATCCTCGGTGCCCTGATCCTGCGCGCGAGCATGATCATCGGCGGAACGATGCTGATCCAGCGATTCCACTGGGTCATCTACGTGTTCGGCGCCTTCCTCGTGTACACCGGCGTCAAGATGGCGTTCCACTCCGACGAGGACATCGACCCGGAGGCAAACCCGTTCATCAAGGTCATTCAGCGCTTCCTCCCGGTGACGAACCGGTTCCACGAGGACCACTTCTTCGTGCACTCGAGCCTGATCGAGGCGGAGTTTCCGGACGATGAGAAGTCCGACCTGAAGAAATTCGCATGGACCGCGACGCCGCTGTTCATCGTGCTGGTCGTCATCGAGACCACGGACGTCGTCTTCGCGCTCGACTCGATCCCGGCGATCTTCGGCGTGACGCTCGACCCCTTCATCGTCTACACGTCGAATATCTTCGCGATCCTGGGGCTCCGCTCGATGTATTTCTTCCTCGCGGGGATCATCGACAAGTTCCATCTGCTGAAGATCGGGCTCTCGTTCGTCCTCTTCTTCATCGGCGTGAAGATGCTGATCTCCGGTTACTTCCACATCCCGATCGTCGTGTCGCTCGTGGTGGTCGCGGTCGTGATCGCCGGGTCGATCCTCGCGTCTCTCGCGTTCCCGAAGGCGTCGAAGGAGGAGATCCACCTGCCCGAGCCTCACCGCACGATCGCCGAAGGCGAATCAGCGCTCGACATCACCGTGCCGGAGAAGCTGGCGCACCACAAGGTCGAGAAGAAGTAGCGGGCCGGGGCCGATGTGGCGCAGGCACTCCTGCCTGCGCGTCGCCGAAGGCGACGTCGGTTGCTCCTATCTCGAAGCGGGGAACGAGAATCCGCGTGCGTCAGGCCGACGTTCACCGAGCGCCCTTTCAGTGCGGCGCGTTGCGCCGCGCGCAGGCAGGCGTGCCTGCGCCACATCACCGTGCCCCGAACCGGCTCGTTGCCTGCTCGTCGCCTTTCGTCCCTCGGCTCCCGTCCCCCGCTTTTCGTTACCGTTTCGCTCCCGCCCCGCCCTCCCATACAATCCGATACTCATCGTAGGCGAGGCGTCCCGCCTCGCCCGCATTGCGGATAACGTTGTGACTCGAAACCCGGGCAAAGGCCGGAGGCCTTCGCTGCAGGGCAGTGTGTTTCAGGAGGCTGAATGAGCGCGATCGACCAGAACTCGAAGCTCCATGGTTTCGAGCCTTACATTCCGGCGGATCGGAACATCCCCG
The DNA here is from genome assembly GCA_023700825.1 of Thermoanaerobaculia bacterium. Taxonomy (GTDB): domain Bacteria; phylum Acidobacteriota; class Thermoanaerobaculia; order Gp7-AA8; family Gp7-AA8; genus JACPDH01. The sequence goes on from JAMPYE010000091.1 coordinate 8,076, forward strand.
AGTTCTCGATGCTGCCGATCATCGTCGGCACGGTCCTCGGCATGATCTTTGGCGCCTCGTCGCTCTACCTCGTCCTGAAGGTCGGCCTCACGGTGAGCGCGTCGATCCCGGTCGGCGTCATCTCGATCACGCTCTTCAAGATCCTGCACAAACTCGGCGGGCGCGACGCGACGATCCTCGAGAACAACATCGTGCAGACCGCGGGCTCCGCGGGCGAGTCGATCGCCTTCGGCGTCGGCGTGACGATGCCGGCGATCCTGATCCTCGGCTTCGACCTCGAGATCATGCGCGTCACGCTCGTCGCGATCCTCGGCGGGCTGCTCGGAATCCTGATGATGATCCCGCTGCGCCGCGCGCTGATCGTGCAGCAGCACGGGCTGCTCAAGTACCCCGAAGGCACCGCGTGCGCCGAGGTGCTCAAGGCTGGCGCTTCGGAACTGTCGCGCGATAACGCCTCGGAAGCCGAGAAGGCGATCTTCGTGAACGGCAAGGGGAAGGCGGCGCTCGGCGCGAAGACGATCTTCGCCGGCTTCGGCCTCGGTCTCGTCTACCAGACCGCAATGGTCGCGTTCAAGGGATGGCGCGACATTCCGGAGAAGGTGTTCGGCGCTCCCTTCAAGGCGGCCTCGGTCGGTGCAGAGATCTCGCCGGCCCTGCTCGGCGTCGGCTACATCATCGGGCCTCGCATCGCGTCGATCATGTGCGCGGGCGGCGTGCTCGCCTACCTCGTGCTGATCCCGATGATCGCCTTCTTCGGCGAGGGGCACAGCGCGATCATCCCGCCCGGTACGATGCCGATCAGCGAGATGTCGGCGTCCGAGATCCGCGGCGCGTACGTCCTCTACATTGGCGCCGGCGCCGTCGCGGCCGGCGGCATCATCAGCGTCTTCCGCGCGCTCCCGATGATCTGGCGCGGCATGCGTGACGGTCTCAAGGACTTCGGCTCCGCCAAGATGGAGACGGGGCCGAAGATCCGCACCGAGAACGACCTGTCGATGAAGGTCGTGCTGATCGGCTGCCTCGCGCTCATCGCCGTCATCGCTCTGGCGACACCGCTCTATTCCGGCTCCGAAAGCTGGGCCGGACGCATCGGGTCGGCGATTCTCATCGTCGTCTTCGGCTTCCTCTTCGTCACGGTCTCGTCCCGGCTGACGGGTGAGATCGGCTCCTCGTCGAACCCGATCTCGGGGATGACCGTCGCGACGCTGCTCGGGACCTGCCTGGTCTTCCTGCTGATGGGATGGGAAGGCGCGGGCTACTACGTCAGCGCCCTGTCGATCGGCGCGATCGTCTGCATCGCCTCGTCGAACGGCGGCACGGTGTCGCAGAGCCTGAAGACCGGATTCCTCGTCGGTGCGACGCCGCGATCGCAGCAGATCGCGATCCTCATCGGCTCACTGGCGTCCGCCCTGATCCTCGGCCCGATTCTTCTCAAACTGAACTCGGCTGCGACGGTCTACGTGCCGGTGAAGGCCGAGTCGGGCATTCACGCCGACGTCACCAAACTCGAGAAGAAGGAGAAGATCGAGGGACCGCAGGCGTCGAGCGACACGAACGAATACTTCGTCTACCACCACCAGGACGACGCGAAGGGGCTCACCGGCAAGTACCTGATGAACGCTCAGGGCGACGCGGTCTGGCTCGTCGACCCGGGCATCAACGGCGCCCACAACACGCGTCCCGACGGAACGCAGGTCGCGAAGTTCGATGCGCCGAAGGCGACGCTCATGTCGTACATCATCAAAGGCATCCTCAATCGGCAACTGCCGTGGGGCCTGGTGCTTCTCGGCGTGATGATCGCGGTCGTCCTCGAGATGTCGGGCATCCCGTCGCTCGCCTTCGCGGTCGGCGTCTACCTGCCGCTCTCGTCGTCGACGCCGATTCTCGTCGGCGGGCTCGTCCGCTGGGGAGTCGACCGCTACCTCGCGAAAAAGCCGGGGCACGAGAACCTCACCGAGGAAGAGCTTCAGGCCGAGGGCGACAAGAGCCCCGGCGTGTTGATGGCGTCGGGCTACATCGCGGGCGGCGCGATCGCCGGCATCATCATCGCGTCGACCGCGGGGCTCACGCCGACCTTCGATGCGAACCTGACGAACTGGGCGCGGGAGAACAACCCGTTCTTCAACGGGCCAAACGCCGACCTTCTGTCGATGATCCCGTTCACGATCATCACGATCCTCCTCTACCTCACCGGCCGCGAGGTGATCCTCGCGTCGAAGAAGCAGGAAGAGTAGCGACCGGCGAAAACCTGTGTGGCGCAGGCACTCCTGCCTGCGCGTCGCGGAAGGCGACCGGTGGTCACGAGTACGAGCGGGGGCACGGGAAACCGTGCCCCCGCTCGTTTGAGGGCTCGATGTGGAGTGCGCAAGCGCAGCTTGCGCACTTCCTCGGCGGAAGCGGCAGCTTCCGCTCCCTTCCACCTCGCGTTCTGACGATCCTCCCGGCGCTCCGCGCGGACGCCGAAGCTTCGCTTCGGCGAGGAGGGACGGAAGCTCGCGCTTCGGCACTCCACATGAAGCAGGCTTTCGTTTGAGTTACTCTCTCCGTTGCATGAACGAGCCAGCCGATCGTCGCGCGATGCCGCTGCACACCAGAATCCTCATCGGGCTCGTTGCCGGAGCCGCGGTCGGCGGCGGCGCGAACGCACTGCTCGGCGAAGATTCCGAGCTCCTGAAAACGCTGACAGCGTGGATCGCGGAGCCGATCGGGACGCTCTTCCTCCGCCTCCTGCTTCTGCTCGTCGTGCCCCTCGTCTTCTCGTCGCTCGTCGTCGGTGTCGCAGGGCTCGGCGACATCAGGAAGATCGGCCGCGTCGGCGTGAAGTGCCTCGTCTACACGGTGATCATCTCCGCGATCTCGGTGGTCATCGGCCTGACCGTGTCGAACGTGATCAAGCCGGGAAAACGAATCGATCCCGAGGTCAGCGCGAAGCTCCAGGAGAGGTATGGCAAGGAAGCAGCGTCGAGAGTCTCGACGTCGCTGGAGACTGCGAAGCCGAGCGGCGACTCGGGGCTGATGAAGGCGGTCAAGACGCTGGTGCCGACGAACCCCGTCGCGTCGGCGGCGAAGGACACCCCCGACATGCTGGGGATCATGTTCTTCGCCATCCTCTTCGGCGTCGCGCTCACGCTGATCCCGCCAGAGAAGGCGCAGCCCGTCATCTCGTTCCTCGACGGCGTCTTCGACGCCATCGCGAAATGCATCCAGCTGGTGATGCGCCTTGCGCCTTACGCCGTCTTCTGCCTGCTCTTCAACATGACGGCGAAGTTCGGCTTCGGCCTCCTCACGAGCCTCGGCTGGTACGTCGGCACGGTGCTGCTTGGCCTGGCGATCCACATGTTCGGTGTCTATTCAGCCGCGGTCGCGATCTTCTCGCGGATCAACCCTCTCGAATTCTTCCGTCGCATCCGGACGGTGATCATCACCGCCTTCTCCACGTCGTCATCGAACGCGACGCTGCCGACGGCGATGAAGGTCTCGGAGGAGAACCTCGGCGTCCCGCGCGAGATCAACAGCTTCGTCCTGACGGTCGGCGCGAC
>JAMPYE010000092.1 GCA_023700825.1 Thermoanaerobaculia bacterium
GTCAGCGCGGCCAGGTGCTGTTGAGCCTGACGCGCCGTCGCGATGGCTCGCTGCTTCCTTGCCGCCCCCCAGTTGAAGATCGGAATGGGGATCGCGACTGACGGACCGGTGTTCGACGTTCCCTCGGGTTCACGCTCGTGGTGAACGCCGACCGAGAGCTCGCCCAGAACTTCGCTTCGTGCCGCGCTCGGCAGGACGCGAAGTGCCGCGTCTCGCTCGTATTCCGCCACGCGGAGGTCGATCCTGCGCGAGAGCGCCGTCGTCTCGAGTTCCTCGACAGGCGCCTCGGCCTCGGGCAGCGCATCGAAGACCTCCGGCAGCGTGATTTCGGTCCGGGCGTCGAGCAGCCCGAGATCCATGACGAGCTGCTCGCGAGCCTCGATCGCGGACAGCTCCGCGCGCGAAAGATCGAGCTTCGCCTGCTCGTAAAGCGCTTGCTCGTTCTCGAGATCGAGATCCGAGATGTTTCCCGACGTGTGCTGCCGCATTGCGAGCTCTGCCGACAAGCGTGCCGCGTCCGCGATGAGGCGTTGGCGGGCGAGGATCTGCTGCGCCGCCTGTAGGTCGAAGAAGTCGGTTCGCACTTCGGCGGCGAAGTTGATGATCGCGCCCGTGATGCGAAGCTTCGCGGCCTCGAAGGCAGCAGATCCGGCCGCGCGTCGCGTGCGGAGTTGCAGGAGATCGATGAGTGACTGCGTGAGCGCAAGCTCAAACGGATTCTCCGGACTGCCCGGGAATCGGATCTCACCGTCGAGAATCGGATTGCGAATCGTGCTGGCGGCGAGGAAGTCCGCGCGAGCGAGCCCGAGCCCTTCGATCGTCGCCTGCAGATCGCGGTTGTTGGTCAGGGCGATCTGCACCGCGCGCTCCGCGGTGAGTACGTCCACGAGAAGCGGGCGGATCGCGTCATCGGATGCCGGAGTCTCGACCGGCCGCTCAGGGTCCCACTCGATCGACTGCTTCGTCCGATCGGCCACTGCCTCGCGGACATCCGTGAAGCCCGCGTCTCGGGGAACGGTCGCGCAGCCGCTGAGCACGATCGCGCCGACGAGTAAGCTCCAGCGATGGATTGCTCGCTTCATCTACTTCGTCTCCTTCTTCACCAGTGTCATTCCGCACTTCGGGCAGGTGCCTGGAGTGCTGCTCTTCACATCAGAGTGCATCGGGCACGCGAAGACGGGTGCTTCATCGTGGCTCGGCAGGACGTGTTGCATCGGCACCGGTCCGCGGCCCACGTCCTGGTGGACGTACGCGCCATGCGCCATCGCGTGGCCGGGTGACGCCATCATCTTGGCCATCTCTGCCGAACGCGCGGCGTCGCCGACCGAAGTTGGGGCAGGAGCGTCGAGCGAATCAGGTTCCAGCGTCGACGCCGGCTGCCCAGGTTGCGCCTCAACCTGCCTAACCTCGGCCATCCCCACGCGTTGGGAGGTCGTTTCGCCATGTTGCATGCCGTGCTGCATCGAGCCGTGTTCCATCGGCGTGGGGCTCGAATCACCTGGCGTCTTGCGTCCATGCTGCCCGTGCGGCGCTTTTTCGTGCTGCGTGTCATCCCGGTCATGCCCCATGCCGGCCATCATCGAGTGATCCATATCAGGCGTCGCCGCCTGCTCGATCGCGCTCATCCCCGTGTGATCCGTCGATGTCGTCGCGCTCTCGCGAGGCGTCGCAGCATGGCCGCCATGCGATGGTTCTGCGACCGACGTCTCTTTCGCCTGGGCCTCGCGGAAAGCCGCGGCGCTCTTCGAGGCCATGCTCTGCTCTCCACCGCACGCGGTGAGCAAGAACGTGGCCGCCGCCACGGCCGCGAAGACCGGGTTGCTCGTGTAACTTCGAATGCGATGCTTCATGTTGAATCTCCTGCCAACGGTTCCCTCGCGAGCAGGCGCCCGCGGAAGAACTCGTACTTCGGTGTCGGAAAGGGAGACAGGCGGCATGAGGGATTGCACGCACGGAGAGACCTCCGAGGCGCAACGAGCCGCGTTAGGCGGGTATCAGATGAGGAAGGTTACGACCAGGAGATGGAGGCCGACGTCACGGTCGCAACGGATCGCGCCATGCGCGATGAAGTTCCGATGACCCGTCGCTGGCGTCGGCGACGCACAGCGCTGTGCGGACGTCGCGACGTTCAACATGAAGGTGGCCGTCGTTTCCGGTACGAGCCGCTTTGCGGGTTCCTGTTTCTCTCGCGGAGTTGCCGGCTGACCCGAGTCGCCATGGTCGTGGTGATCTCCGCGAAGGAGATCTGCCGCGACCTGGCAGGCGGGCATCAATTCGTGGATCGTGCGATGAAACGGCAGCACGCAGCAGCCGAAAACGAAAACCGCCCCCAGCAGGAGTGGGATCGTGACTCCGGCCAGCCAGGTGGCAGCTACAGCGGCTCGATTCATGATGATCGGAAAGGATAACACGGTCGGGTGCGAAGGGTTCGGGAGTGGGGCGCTCGGGTGATGGCGGAACTGTAACGGTCTGCGGGCGGGCCGCCGAGCCGGCCACCCCTCGGATCGCTAGCTTTCGATTGAGGGACGCGCTGCAGGTTCCTTGCGCACAATTGGCGACTCTGCCTGGTCCGCGATTCCGAGACTTGCCTGGAGGACTTGTTCTTCCCGCCGGGCGAGCAGCTCGATCGCCTCGAGCTCCGTCGAGAGTCCCGAAATGGATTCCCGGACCGCAGTCGAATCGCTTTTCATCGCACTAATCAACTCTCCCATCCGACCCAGTTTCGCTCGAAGCGGGTCATGGAATCGTCGGAGTCGTTGTGCGGCACCGATGCGGCGATCGGTCTCGATCCAAAGCTCGACCTGGTTCCCGAGTTGAAGGCCGAGGCGCTCGGCCTCTTCGCGGAGCGGTCCGATCTCGCGATCGAATTCGCCGTCGACGTGAACTTCCCATCCTCCGCTTGCCATCCGATGCATCGCGGCGACGAGGCGTTCGAGGGGCTGGACGAGCCGGCGTCGAACGACGAGATCCATTAGTGCCAGGAGCACGACGAGTGCGACAAGCCCGTGGGCGGCGTGCACGCCGATCGTTCTGCGCGTCAGGGTAGTGATCACCGACCGATCGAGCCGGTATCGCACCACGTACGCGACACCGGAGAGCAACACCGAGCGCTCGGCGAGCGTTTCGCCGATCACTTCCTCGGGAGTCGAGGCATCTTTGCCCGCCAGCGCGATGGAAATCTGCGCGCCGCCATGCGCGTGAATGGTCGAGAGGGCGGCGAGTCTCTCGGATGCCGCGCCGAGGTCCGAGCGGAACTCCGGCATCTGAACGAGATGATCGAGCAGTGCTTCGGCGTGGACCCTTTCTCTCTCGAGCAGGCGATCTCGCTGCGATTTCATGTCCGTGACGACGAGCGTGACGTACATCAGTACGAACACCAGCGTCGTCAGGGCCGCGAGGCGAAGGCGAATGCTCACGGAACGGTTAGGCAGCAACCGGGCGAGATTCATCGGCTCCTCCTTTCCGTGGCTCGACTCTCTCCTGGCAGATTCGGAAGCGGGCCTTGCGTCTCGCGCGTGCGTTCGCTGCGTTTTTCGTATCGATCACCAATGGCTCCGGTGGATCGTCGTCCCCTTCAATTCGACGACCGTTCCGCGTCTGACGACACGGAAGGTGATCTCATGCACGTCGCCCTCGGCCGCGGACGTGAATGGCATTCTCCGCCACTCGTTCACCGCGACACCGTCGATGTGGGTGATCACGTCGCCACCGAGCATGACGCGCTCCCGCTCTGTCCCGATGTTGATGGTCCCTGCCTTGAGACCGGCTTGCTCGGCAGGGCCACCTGGTGCGACGTACTGGACGAGCAGGCCGGCATCGACGCCGATATTGAAGGCGCCTGCAAGATCGCCGGTGAGCGGGACCGCCGAGAAGCCGAGATAGACGCACGGGTCAAGCGCGAGAATCTTCTTCACCGAATTGATCGCCAATCCGAATCCGAGGCCCTCGGAGCCGCCGCTCTTGCTGAGAATCGACTGCGCAATGGCGATGACTTCACCTCGGCTATTGAACATCGGTCCGCCGGAAACACCGCTGTTCATCGCTGCGTCCGTTTGAATCAGCTCGGCTTGGTCGGCGCCATCGCCTCCTCCAAACACGTGCGCGGCCGAATGCCGCCCGCTGACGATTCCCGAAGCGACGGAGCTCTCGAGGCCGAAGGGATTCCCGATCACGTAAACGGTCGAACCCTTCGGGAGTGCATCCGAATCGCCGAGTCTTGCCACTGCCTCGGCCGGCGGGGGCTGCGTGAGGCGCAGCAATGCGATGTCGACCGCACGATCGAGATAGACGACCGTCGCGGTCTGGCTTGCGCCGTTGAACAGCGTCACGTCGACGGCGCGAGCGTCGGCGACCACATGCGCAGCCGTGATGATGAGCCCGTCGGGCGATGCGACGACTCCGGAGCCCAGGGCCGCCTGGCTGCCATCCGTATCGCCTTCATTCACGTTGATCCTCACCACGGACTTCTCGATTCGCTCGAGCAAGACGATTCTCGCGCTCTCTTCCGCAGGCAACTGAGGCCTCTGCGTGGAGGCCAGGAGACCGAAAAGCACGGCTGCAATGGTGAGCATCAGAAACTCCTTTCAGCATCATTCGCCCGCCCAGCGGGCTCGGCCTTAAAGCTCATTCGCTCCGATTGATGTCAGTCGCTCTCTCACGATTTGCAGGCACGCTCCACCGCACTCACCCGGGAACCTCGTACGGTCCGTCGGACAAGCGATTTCGATCTCCACCGCGGCGCTGGACATTACCCTGTTCTCGGAAAGACGGAATCGGACGTGCATGGGTTGTCCCTTAGGCGCGAGCCATCCGCAGCGTTCAGGGGCGCACCATTGCGCAAGCTCCAGCAACTCGACCAGCATCTCGTCGCCAGCGTCGCACGCCCGGTGCTCTCTGCAGCGCCAGTGCGAGTCACTGCCAATCAATTGAACGCGCAACCCAACCAAGCTGAGCGTCGCGGGGCGGGGTCCGTCTCCACTCATCGCAGACCATCTCACGGCGTAGCGCGCAACGACCTGGCGCATTGCGCTCTCGCCCATGAACTCGATGCTTAGCTCCGAGGCCATCTGCGTTCACCTCGCCGGCTCCGCCCACCAGCTTGCCGGCGTCCGTACGACTTCTGGTTGCTGAATATTGGGAGCGTCGACGCCTGTGGTCACGTGCCGATGAGAGACGCGGCCAGAGCGACGGGAGACCGAAAGAACGAGCAGTGCCAGCGCGAGGAGCCCGATGATCACTCCGATGATGAGTAGTCTTCGCGCATCCGCGGGAGGCTTTTGGTCGCAACAATTCATGTCACCCTCTTCGGTTTCTGCCGGCTGAGTGACAGACGCGGTCGACCGCTCGTCCGGCACTCCGCGGGTTAGCACGGAATTGTGTGTTTTCACCAGGCATCGGGTCGCACCCCAGCCAGCCGAAGCCGGTCCTTCATCAGATACACGTGCGCGGACCGCCGGGCGTCGACCGTTGGATACGTGGCAGCGCTCGAGTTGACAGTGATCACCACGCCCAGCCTTCGCGATCCCAGTGGCATGAGCGCGAAGCTGAGCGTCGAACCGGCTCGCTGGAGCCTGGCCTCCGTGTCCGGCGCATCCCAGAGGCTCACCCATGAGGCGACCGCCAACAGCTCGCGCTGGTAGGCGGGCCAGTTCGCGTGCGTCCTTGTGGCTGCAGGCCCACCGGTGGCAGCCACACTCTCCAGCTCAATCTCCAGGCCCGAGCAGATCGGTGGCGACTTCGCCAACTGCACTGTCTTCGGAAGAATCCTCCAGCAGATCCGGTGCTCGATTACGAGAATTCGAATCCGATCTAGCTCGAGAAGGCCGGCGACATCACTAGCGGGCGGCTGCGATCCCGACCTCCCGGAAGACGGGCCGGTGGACGATTTAGGCTCGCCTTCCGTCTCGTCCGCTTCGGGCTGACGCACGAGTCGGAGATTATGCGGATTCATAGCCAGCCTCGGTCCGAGCTCACAGAGAGAGCTCCTGCTCAGTCATGCCACCGCAGCCCTTTTGGCTTCCGGGGAGTCCGCAGCCGCCCGTGTAGCATGTATCGCCTTCGTATCCGGACGGGTTGACGAAACTCAGCCAGCCGTCGACCAGCTCGTTGAGCTCCTTCGCGTTCACGTGCTGTTTCGCGATCGCGTAGTTGCTGAGTCCCCAGACGGTCTTCGAAAGGTTGCACGTGCAGCAGCAGGTGTAGGCATTCGAATTCTTGCAGCACGCGGCGGGGCGCGCCTGAAGCACCTCTGCCTTCAGCGCTTCCTGTTCCGGTGTCAACTGGATCGTGTTGTAGTACCCGATGAACTCGCGGGCCTGCGCTGCCGAGTCGCGAAACTCGATGCGCGTGCCTTCTGCATGGACGGCACGAGCTTCGGATACGTCGAGGCCCGAGTGCGCCGTCACCGGAGACGAGTGCCCGCCTTTCCAGAACAGACTTGTGAATCCTGCGATCCCGGCGATCGCGAGCACGATCGCAAACTTCAGGATGAGTGGCATTTTCTTGGTTACGTCGTCTTTCGCTGCTTTTTGGGACATTCGTCACCTCCTGTCGATTCCTCGTGTGACTCGTCGGTTTAGACCGCGAGCTTCCGCTCGTCCATGCCGCCGCAACCGTTGTTCTTGAACTCGCGTTCGCAGCCGCCCTTGTGACATGCATCTCCGGAGTATCCGTTCGTACTCGTTACTCTCAGCCACTCGTTGACCGCGTGCCTTAGCTGACCGGCATTCGCGCCTAGCCTGGCGATGGAGTAGTTACTGAGTCCCCAGATGGTCCTGGAGAGGTTGCAGGGGCAGCAGCAGGTGAGCGCCGTGGAGTCGCTGCAACACGCGGCCGGCATCGCGCTCAGCACTTCGATCTTGATCGCTTCCTGCTCGGGAGTGAGAGAGATGGTGTTGTAGTACCCCATGAACTCGCGCGACTGCCTAGCGACATCGGTGAACTCGAGCTTTCCGTCGATCACTGATCCGGTCCGTGCCGGCTCTCGCATGAGGGTCGATTCGATCGCCGCGCGGCGTTCAGCCGCTTCGTCGTTGAGGCGGAGCCCCTCCTCCTGCAGCCAGAATGGAACCGAAGCCAACGTGACCAGCGCGGCGCCGAGCATCAGATAGGGGAGCACGAGCGAGCCTGGCGTTTCCGATTGCATGTTGCCTCCCTCCGGCGGCGGAGCATCGCCCCGCCGCCGGTAAGACCCTGTTCAGTCCGCCTTGACCTCGCCGCAGGTACGCATCTTCGCGTCGACATACGGATTGCCGATGACTTTGGCGTCAGTCTGCATCCATGACTTCTTCTCCATCGAGCAGTACACGACGACCGGACGGTTGCAGCACCTGGTCTCGCGATACTTGATCGCTTCGTCGGAGAGCAGAGCGAAGGCCTGCTGCGCAGCCTTGAGATCGGGCGCCGCCTCGAGCTTCGCGCTGAGCTCGGCGAGCTTCGGCTGGTCCGCGCTCTTCGCGGAGAGGCCGATGTGGCGCGCCGCGATCTTGATCCCGGGCATCGAGCCCTTGATGAGAGCCTGACGCGCCTCCTCATAGCTGATGAAGATGTGATCAGCCTGCTTATCCGCCGACTCCTTCATCGGTTTCGGGGTCTGGTGCGATCCGTGGTCGTGTTGGGCGTAGGCCGTCGTGCCAACGAGCGCGGCCACGAGGCAGGCAGTGACGGCGATGAGGATGTTCTTCATTCGTGTGATTCCTTTCGATTCTCGAGTTATGTCAGCGGTTTGAGCGAACGATGCCGATCCGCCCGATGTGTGAAACCGACGTGCGTACGCCGCGAGTGCCACTTCGACCTTGCACGCTCGTCCGGCGGTGTCTCGTCAGAGCAGCATCAGAATCATCATTACGGTCATCACTCCAATCCAGAACCAGCCGTGGTGACGATGAAACATGGTGATCTCCTCCTTTAGTCAGCGTTCTCCTTGATTTCGCCGCACGTGCGCATCGCTTCGTCGGCGTAGTACGGATTGCTCACTTCGCCCTTCGGCTGAAGCCACGAGTGCTTCGCCATCGAGCAGTAGACGACCTGCGGTTTTGGGCTCTCCGTCGCGGTCGCGCGATACGTGATCATCGCTTCGGACAGCTCCGCGAAGGCCTGCCGCGCAGCTTCGATGTCGGCCGCGCCCGCGACCTTGCCCGCCGCGCTCGCGACGGCGTCGATGTCCGAGTCCTTCGCGGCACTCGCGAGCTCGACCGCCTGCGCCTTCACTCCCTCCACGTCACCGGCCACGAGTGCCACCCGCATTGCTTCGTACTTCGGATAGAGAGACTGGGGCTCGCTACCGCCAACGAATGGCCAGAGCGCGATCGCGATCGCGACGGCGACGCCCGCTCCGATCGACAACTTCTTCCAACGACCCGAGGGTTCGGGATCGCCCTGCTCGTCCCGTGAGAGGTGACGCTTGCGCCACAACAAGTAGATGGCGGGGTAGACCAGCAGCTCCAGCAGGAACGACGTCGCGACTCCCCCGATCATCGGCGCGGCGACGCGCTTCATGACGTCGGCTCCGGCGCCGGTGGACCACATGATCGGCACCAGGCCGAAGAAGATGCACGCGACCGTCATGACTTTCGGACGCACGCGCTGCACGGCGCCGTGGAGGATTGCCTCCTTGAGATCCTGCAGGCTCTTCAGGCGGCCTTCGGCCTTGCGCTCCTTGTAGCTGAGGTCGAGGAAGAGCAGCATGAAGATGCCGGTCTCGGCGTCCAGGCCTAACAGGGCGATGAGACCGACCCATACTCCGATCGACATGTTGTAACCCAGTGCGTAGAGGAACCAGACCGCGCCGACTGCGGAGAACGGGACGGCGACCAGAACGATCGCGGTCTCCGCCATCGATTTCGTGTTGATGTAGATGAGGGCGAAGATCAGGAAGATCGTCAGCGGCAGGACGACCTTCATCTTCTCGCGAACGCGCGTCATCGCCTCGTACTGGCCGCTCCATGCGAGGATGTAGCCGGGCTTGAGCTTCAGTTTTGCGTCCACCGCGCGCTTCGCATCCTCGACGTATCCGCCGATGTCGCGTTTGGAGGTGTCGACGTCGACATAGACGTAGCCCGACAACCTGCCGTTCTCGTCGCGGATCATCGCCGGGCCCTCGACGAGCTGAATCTTTGCGAGCTGGCCGAGAGGAACCTGCGCGCCCCCCATCGTCGGGATGAGTACGCGAGCGAGCTTGTCGAGGTCGTCGCGGAACTCGCGCGGGTAACGGACGTTGATCGGATAGCGCTCGCGTCCCTCGATCGACGTCGAGATGTTCTCGCCGCCGACCGCGGACATGATCACGTCCTGCACTTCGCCGATCGTCAGGCCATAGCGTGCGATCTGCTTGCGGTCGAGATCGAAATCGACGAAGTAGCCTCCCGCCACACGCTCACCAAAGACACTGCGTGTGCCTGGGACTGGCTGGAGGATCTGCTCGAGCTCCTTGCCGATCGCCTCGATCTCCTTCAGATCGGAGCCGAAGATCTTGATCCCGACGGGGGTACGTATGCCCGTCGTCAGCATGTCGATCCGGTTCTTGATCGGCATCGTCCAGGCGTTCGTCTGGCCCGGAAGCGTTAGCCTTTCGTTCAGCAGGGCAACGAGCTCGTCCCACGAGATCGTGTCGGGCCACAGCGGCCTGACGAGTGGCTTCATGAAGTCGGGCATCCAGCTCGAGTACCACCGTTCTTTCGCGCGCCACTGCGACTCGGGCTTGAGCACCACGACCGATTCCATCATCGAGAACGGCGCGGGATCGGTCGAGGTCTCGGCGCGGCCCGCCTTGCCGAAGACGCGCTCGACCTCCGGGAACTCCTTGAGCAGCCGGTCCTGCTGCTGAAGCAGCGCCTGCGCCTGCGTCACCGAGATGCCAGGAAACGTCGTCGGCATGTAGAGAATCGAGCCTTCGTTGAGCGGCGGCATGAACTCGTGGCCGAGCTGCTGGTAGGCCGGGATGGTGAGCAGAACCAGGAGGATCGCGACCGCGATCACCGAGCGCGGATGTTCGAGGACGAACTTCGCGGGAGGGCCGTAGATCCTGAACAGGATCTTCGAGATCGGGTGCTTCTCCTCGGGGTACATCTTTCCGACGAACACCGCGTTGGCGACGCTGGCGAGCCACCGGGGGCGGAACTCGTATCGCTTCAGTCGCGTGAACAGGAGCCGGATCGCCGGGTCGAGCGTGATCGCGAGAATGGCGGCGATGGCCATCGCGAAGTTCTTCGTGAAGGCGAGCGGCTTGAAGAGGCGGCCTTCCTGCGCTTCGAGCGCGAAGATTGGCAGGAATGCGAGTGCGATCACGAGCAGGGAGAAGAACGCGGGGCGGCCGACTTCCTGCACTGCCTTGATCAGGACTTCCCTGTAGTCGCCCTTCTCGCCGTTCGACTGCCAGACCTCGAGCTTCTTGTGCGCGTTCTCCACGACGATGACGGCTGCATCGACGAGCGCGCCTATGGCAATGGCTATGCCGCCGAGCGACATGATGTTCGAGTCGATTCCGAAGAGGTGCATCGGAATGAACGAGATGATCACCGCGGCGGGGAGCGTCACGATCGGAATCGCCGCGCTTGGAATGTGCCAGAGGAAGATGAGGATCACCGACGAGACGATGATCATCTCGATGACGAGCTCGTGCTTGAGGGTCTTGATCGACTCTTTGATCAGGTCCGACCGGTCGTAGGTCGTGACGATCTCGACTCCCTCGGGAAGAGTCTTCTGAAGCGCGTCCAGGCGCTCCTTGACGCGATCGATGACCGCCAGCGCGTTCTCGCCATGCCTCATGACGACGACGCCCGCCGCGACCTCACCCTCGCCGTTGAGCTCGGCGACGCCTCGCCGGATCTCGGGGCCGAACTGAATCGTGGCGACGTCGCGCAGGCGTACCGGCGTCCCGCGCTCGTCGGTCTTGACGACAATCTCCTCGAGATCCTCGAGTTTCTTCACGTAGCCGCGCGCGCGGACCATGTACTCCGTACCGCTCCATTCGATGAGCCGCCCACCGACCTCGTTGTTCGAGGCGCGGATCGCGTCGGTGACCTTCATCAGCGGGATCCCGAATGACGCGAGCCGGTTCGGGTCGACCGTCACCTGGTATTGCCTGACGAAGCCACCGAGGCTTGCGACCTCCGCGACGCCGGGAACCGATTGGAGCTCGTAGCGGATCGTCCAGTCCTGCAGCGAGCGAAGATCGGCGAGCGAGTGCTTGCCGCTCTTATCGACGAGTGCGTACTGGAACACCCATCCGACCCCGGTGGCGTCAGGCCCCAACTCAGTCTTCACACCTTCAGGCAATCGCGGCTGGATCTTCGAGAGGTACTCGAGCACGCGGCTGCGTGCCCAGTAGAGGTCCGTTCCCTCGTCGAAGATCACGTAGACGTAGGAGTAGCCGAAGTCGGAAAAGCCGCGGATAGTCTTTACCTTCGGCGCGCCTAACATCGACGTGACGATCGGGTAGGTGACCTGGTCTTCGATGATGTCGGGGCTTCGATCCCACCGTGAGTAGATGATGACCTGCGTGTCCGAGAGGTCGGGCAGAGCGTCGACCGCCACCTGGTTCATGCTCCACAGGCCGGCGAAGACGAGCGCCGCCGTCGCCACGAGGACGAGCGCGCGGTTCGTTGCGCAGAAA
>JAMPYE010000093.1 GCA_023700825.1 Thermoanaerobaculia bacterium
CTCTTGTGGAGGATGGCCGGCCCTGCCGCCTTCAGAACGACCGGATAGCCGATCTCGTGTGCGACCGCGATCGCATTCTCCGCGTCGCGAGCGACTCGCGTCGGCACCGTGGTGAGTCCCGTCGCAGCCAGCAGCGCGTCCGCCTCGCCGGGCTCGAGCCACCCGCCGCCACGCTCCAGCGCGCTGTCGACGATGCCGCGCACGACGTCGCGATCGATGTCGGCGAATTTCTGCACGACGCCAACCGGCATGCGGCGCCACTCGGCATAGCGGCTCGCCGCCGCAAGCGCCGATGCGGCACGTTCCGGGAAGGGGAACGACGGCACCGGGTTGAGGCGCCCGCGCCACTCCTGCGCTCCCATGAAGTTCGCGATGATGGTCTTGGTCCGGGGACGGCTCGCGGCCCCGCGAATCACCGCCGCGACGGCCTCGGCATGCTCCGGCATCACCGGGATGTAGATGACGAGCACCGCGTCGACCCCGTCGTCGGCGAGGAGCAGGTCGATCGCCCGGTCATACTCCGGCGCCGTCGCGGAGGCGATCATGTCGACCGGATTGCCGACGCTTGCCGCCGCGGGGAGGAAGGCGCGCAGCGCGGAGGTCGTCGCCTCGCTCAGCGTCGCGAGCTCGAGGCCGCCCGCTTCGGCGGTGTCGGCCGCGAGGATTCCCGGCCCGCCGGCGTTCGTGACGATGGCGATCCGCCGCCCCGCCGGGAGCGGCTGAAGCGCGAGGAGCTGCGCGACGTCGAACATTTCCTCGAGCGTGTTCGTTCGGATGATCCCGGCCTGGCGGAAGAGGTCGTTCACGATCGCGTCGCTCGTGGCGAGTGCCCCGGTGTGCGACGACGCGGCGCGAGCGCCCGACTTCGACCGTCCCGACTTGACCGCGATGATCGGCTTCTTGTGCGCGACGCGGCGAGCGATCCTGCCGAACTTCTTCGGGTTTCCGAAGCTCTCGAGGTAGAGCAGCATCACGCCCGTGCGCGAGTCCTCGGCCCAGTACTGGATCAGGTCGTTGCCCGAGACGTCGGCCTTGTTGCCGACCGAGACGAAGGTCGAGAAGCCGACGCCGATCTGCCTCGCGTAGTCGAGGATCGCCAGGCCGAGCGCCCCGCTCTGCGTCGACATCGCGATGTTCCCCGGCGTCGGGAAGACCGACGAGAAGGTGCCGAGCATGCTCACCGCGGGATCGGTGTTCAGCACGCCCATGCAGTTAGGCCCGACCAGGCGGATCCCCGCGGCGCGGACCTGGGCGACGAGCGCGTCCTCGAGCCTCTTGCCCTCGGGGCCGGTCTCGCCGAAGCCCGCGGTGATCATGACGATCGCGCGAACGCCCTTCTCGACGCAGTCCGCGACCACGTCGCCGACGCGCTCCGCGGGAACGACGACGATCGCGAGATCGACCGGGCCGGGGATGTCGCGCACCCGCGCGAAGCAGGGGACGTACTCGACCGTCTCCGCAACCGGGTTCACCGGGTAGAGCCGTCCCTTGAAGCCCCCGGCGATGAGGTTGTGGAACACTTCGGCTCCGAGCTGGCCCCTGCGCGTGCTCGCGCCCACGACCGCGATCGCCCGCGGCTCGAAGAGCGACTTCATCGAGGCGAAGGCCGCCTTCTGGTCGCGCTCCGCCGACTTCTCCTCGTACTTCGGAGTCTCTTCGAGCGAGAACCTGAAGCCCACCGTTCCGCTCACCGACTTCTTCTCGACCGCGAACCCGGAGTCCAGGAACACGTCCATCATCGCCTTGTTCGAATCGAGTACTTCCGCGGTGAAGGTCGTGATGCCCGAGGCGCGGGCGACCTCGGCGAGCAACTCCAGGAGGCTCGTGCCGACTCCGCAGCCCCGCATCTCGTGGGAGACCGTGAATGCGGCCTCGGCGTGGTCGCGGTGCTTGCGGCCGCGGTAATAGTGCGCCACCGCCACGATGCGGCCTCCGATTTCGCCGACGATGCCGAATATGTCGTCGTAGTCGATGTTGGCGGGGGAGGCCAGCAGCGCGTCCTCCGGCGTGCGCATGTCGAAGAAGCGCGAGTGCATCGCCTCGGGCGAAAGGCTGCGGAAGAGCTCGAGGAGCCCCGGAGCGTCGCTCGGGCGAATCGCACGGATGTGCAGCGTCGATCCCGAACGAAGCACGACGTCCCACGACCAGTGGGCGGGGTATGGGCTCGCAGCGGGCGATGCAGGTTTCACGGTTTCGGTCATGGAGGCTCCTCGGGTTTCTTCGGCCGATGACGATGCCCCAGAACCCGCCCCGGATGATATGACCGTCGTCACTCGACCGGATTGGCAATCGGACACGCTCCGACGTACCGCCAATCGTGTAATATCCAACGTATGGCGCTATGCCACTGCGGGCATCCGGACACCGATCACAAGCTTCGTCACGCGTGCGAGGAAGTGATCGTCTACCCGTCCGAGGAGTATCCGTGCAGCTGCGAGCGCTTCGCGGCGTCGATGTCGGACGACTGCATCAACTGCGGTCATCCGAAACTGAAGCACATCGTGATGGTGCGCTGCCGCCCCGCGAACGACGAGATCTGCGGCTGCGTCAAGAAGATCGGCCACCCGAACTAGCAACTGGGTTCCTCCTTCGCGTAATGACATCCGCCATCCTCGGGCGTAGACTCGGCAAACCCTGACAAGTTGACCGTATCTCCGTGGAGGATTCGGCATGCGTGCACGCGGCTTTGGTATCGCAGCTCCTCTGGTCGTGCTGCTGGCGTTCTCCTCGGCGGCAGCCGGTGACGACTCCGACCCGGCCGGCCTGAGCCTCGAGGAGCTCCTGTCGATTGAGCTCACGATCGCGTCCAAGACTGGAACGACGGCGCGCGAGGCACCCGGCATCGTCACACTCGTGACGGCCGAAGAGATCGCGGCGTCGGGAGCGCGCGACCTGATCGACATCCTGCGACTCGTGCCCGGCTTCGACTTCGGCGTCGATGTCCAGGGAGTCGTCGGTCTCGGAGCGCGTGGAAGCTGGGGCCATGAAGGTAAGATCCTGTTGCTGCTCGACGGCCAGGAACTGAACGAACCGCTCTATTCCACGCTTCAGTTTGGCAATCGGTATCCGGTCAGCCAGATTGCAAAGATCGAGATCATTCGCGGTCCCGGCTCCGCGATCTACGGCGGCTATGCGGAGCTCGCGGTCGTCAACATCATCACCAAAGGCGCCGACGAGCTCCGGGGATTCGCCGGCGCGGTCGTCGCGGGCGAAATGTCGGACGCGAGCGCTCGGAGGCGGGCCGATGTCTCCTACGGCGCGAACTTCGGGGCCGGCAGCTTCGCGGTCCACGGCTCGGTCGCGGACGGCAATCGCAGCGACACCACGTTTACCGACTTCCTCGGCGACTCGTACGACATGGCCGACAACTCGGAGCTCGACAGCCGGTACCTGAACCTGCTCGCGACCTGGAAGAACTACAAGGCGCGGATGATCGTCGACCAATACCGCACGACTCAGCGGGACGAATTTGGAGAGAACCTACCCGCGGCCGTCGACGTGGACTTCGACTCGTTGTTCCTCGAAGCGACAGCCGTGTATCTTGCGCGTCCCGGGCTGTCGATTACGCCGCGCGTGAACTACAAGAAGCAGGAGCCGTGGCAGGAATCGCACGCAGACTTCTTCTATCAGAAGGAAGTCGAGCGCCTCACGGGCAACGTCACGCTGAACTGGGCCCCGTCCGACAGGACGTCGGTCCTTGGCGGAGTCGAGTACTACGAGGACCGCGCCGAGGCCGACCCCCGTACGGATCCTTCGGGATATTTTCCCAACGGCAGGCTCGACATCAGCTACGACAACATCGCCGCGTTTGGCCAGGGTATGTTCCGAACGCCTATCGGGAATGTGACGGTCGGGTTGCGCTTCGAGGACCACAGCGAGTTCGGCAGCTCCGTCGTTCCGCGCATCGGCCTGACCCGCGTCGCCGGACGCTTTCACTTCAAGCTGCTGGCTAGCCAGGCGTTCCGCACTCCCGCGATCGAGAACGTCCGACTGGGCCCGGGCATCGAGCCCGAGGAAACGACGGTTTACGAGCTCGAGGCCGGATACCAGCTCCGTGACGACCTGTTCGTCGCGGCGAACCTGTTCGACACGACGATCGAGAAGCCCATCATTTATTTCTTCGACGGTGAAACCGACACCGAGGGCTACTCGAACGAGGGCGACACCGGAACCCGAGGAGTCGAAGTCGAGGCGCGCTTCCGGCAGAAGTGGGGGTATCTCAACGCGGGCTACTCCTACTACGAGGCGAGCGGCAACGAAGTCGCGAGCTACGCCGTTCCCGGCGTCGACGACGCGCTCCTGGGCTTTCCGCGTCACAAGCTGACGCTCGCCGCAAACATGAAAGCGGGATCGAGACTTCGCTTCAGCCCGAGCATCGTTCACTACGGAACACGCTACGGCTTCGGCCACGGCGACGAAAACGGGGACCCTGTGCTCGAGAAGTTCGATAGCTCCACTCTCGTGAACCTCTTCCTCTACGCTCCCGACGTGCTGGCAACGGGGCTGACGATCGGCATCGGCGTCTACGACGCCCTCGGCGAGGACTACGTGTTCATTCAGCCCTACGACAACTACCACGCCCCGTACCCGGACGCGACCCGCGAGTACGCGATCCGGGTCACCTACAGCGTCAGGTAGGGGTAAGGCAGGCGAGAGGCGAAAGGCGAGAGGCGAAGGGCGACGAGCGGGCCGGGCGCCGTCGACGACGGAAGGGGAAGGTGGAGCGCGCAGGCGAACTTCCACCATCGCTCGCGGAAGCGACCGTCTGAGCGACGTTTACCTGTTGAGTCGGTATTTCGTTTCGGAAGGGCAGGAAGGGCGCTTCGTCCCCTCGTGCCCAAGAGGCGGCAAGGTCTGGCGGGCGTCCGGTTGGCTCGTCGCCTCTCGCCTTTCGTCTTTCGCCTGCCTCACGCCACGACGACCACGCTCTCACCGATGACCTCGCGGTGGTACTGCTCGAGCTGCTCGTTCGTGAAGTCGTCCCAGCCTTTGCAGGTGTCGTGCTCGATCCGCTGGACGTCGCAGGCGAGGGGAACGCCTTCGAGAACCTGGCGAGCGAGCTGCCAGAGGTTCGCCATACTCTCCAGCTCGGCGCGCGTGAGGGTCGGGTTCTTGCGAACCAGCCAGTCGTAACGGTCGCGGAGCTCGTCGTCGGTGAAATGGCGGAAGCCGTGGCAGAGGATGCCGCGCTCGGACGCAACCTGACACATCGAGTGCTGGTCGTCGGTGAGTTCCAGCAGCGCCTTGCGCAGATTGGCGATTGCGTCGGCACGCCGGATGGCGCGCGGGCCGTTCACCGGTTGGACGTCGTTCATCGTCAGAAACCTCCGGAAGCTCGCTTTTTCGAGTCTGGGTCCGCGCCGGACACGGGCCTGTGCCAATCGTCACACCGCTGGGTAAGTATGGTCACCTAGAGGTAGACTACGGCTCCCCGAACATGAATGCGACACGAGGAGGCACCGCCGGCGGCAGCCACGGCCCGAAGTTCGGCGCCATAGGCTCGAAATCCCGGCCCGCGGCCTCTCGGAACCGACAAGACTAGCAAGGAGAGCGCATTGCTGCGACCAGTTGAGCTCGAAATCGAACTGTTCTGCCTCGGGATGAGGATCGATCCGCAGTCCCATGCAGGCGAGGTTGGGCGGCGAATTGCCCGGACGCGCGCCGGCCTGGGCTCGGGCCTCGAAATTCTCATCCCCTCGACCCGCAAAGACATCTGGATGAACGTGCCGGTGCTCGAGCCGTTCGCCGCGAAGTCGCCCTACCTGATGACCGAGTCGGCGGGGAAGTTCTACGTGGTCGACGAACGGACCGACGAGTCTTACCCGGTCGGCATTCCCCCGGAGCCGAAGTGGTACTCGCGCCTGACCTCCGGCGGCACGGAGATGTCGCGCATCGGCGTCCTGCAGGGCAACTACCTCGGCATCTACGTCTCCAACCGCTGCCTCTACTGGGCGCTGACTCCCGCATCGGCCTGCAAGTTCTGCACGACGGGCAAGAACGTAGGCGTCGCCGAGGAGTCGCGAAAGAGCGTCGACGACGTGGTCGAGACTGCCATCGCGGCGCGCGACGAGTCGGGCTCGGTGTTCACCCACTTCAACACGGGGTACCACTACGAGGATCTCGACAGCAAAGAGAAGATGCACGGCCTCACCCAGTGCAAGCCCTACGTCAGCGCGGTGCGCCAGCGCGTCGGAGGCTTCATCGGCGTGCAGGCGGTGCCGATGCCGAAGCATCGCTGGGATCAGTACGACGAGCTCATCGACGCCGGCTGCGACCACTTCTCGTTCTGCTACGAGTTCGAGGATCCGGAGTTCTTCGCGTCGCTCTGTCCCGGCAAAGAAAAGACGATGGGGCAGAAGGCCTTCTTCGACGCGATGGAGTACACCTCGAAGAAACTCGGCAAGGGCCGCGTCTCCGGCGAGATCATCGCCGGCATCGAGCCGCTCGAGGCGACCAAGCGAGGCATCGACCGCATCGTGAACGCGGGCGCGTTCCCGACCGTCTGCATCTTCCGCCCGACGATCGGAAGCGAGATGGAGCACGTCAATCCGCCCGAGCCCGAGGCGATGAAAGAGGTCTTTGCCTACCTGTACGAAGCGTGCAAGCGGGGCGGGATCCCGATCGGAATCCTTCCGATCGAGGTGTCGCTCGTGGTTCAACCCGAGGAAGCCGCGGACCTGGTCGAGCAGAGCTTCTCGACCCGGCTTTATTCGATGAAGAACAGGATGCTGCGCCAGCTCGCGCGACCGTACGTCGCGTGGAAACAGCGTCCGGCGACGAGGAGCGCGACAGCATGAGCGGAGAATCGGTCTACAACCCTCCTGACTCCACGGTGTACGGTCCTGTTTTTTCCTGGAGATTCGGCAACTCGCTCGGTATCGACCTGCTGCTGACCAATTAGATCTGTTCGTTTCGCTGTCCGTACTGCCAGCTCGGCCGCATCAACGTCCCCACGGTCGATCGTCGCGTGTGGGTTCCCACGGACAGGGTCATCGCCGACCTGCGCAAGGTCGACTGGCGCGATTGCGACGTGATCACGATCTCCGGCAACGGGGAGCCGACTCTCGCGAGCAACCTCGGCGAGGTGATCAAGGCGGTCCGCGCCCTCACGAAGAAGCCGATCGTGGTCCTGACGAACGGCAGCATGCTCAATGTTCCCGCCGTGCGGAAGGACCTGAGCCTCGCCGACCACGTGTCGTGCAAGCTCGACGCTCCGTCCGACGAGCTGCTGTCGACGCTCAACCGTCCGATCAACGAGCTCACCGTCGACGGTCTCGTCGACTCGATCATCGCGTTCCGCTCGGAGTTCAAGGGCGAGCTGTCGCTGCAGACCATGCTCCTGCCGGCGAACGCGGCGAAGTCGGCCGAGTTCATCCCGCTCTACAAGTCGATCAAGCCCGACGAGATCCACCTGAACCTCCCGTCGCGCGCCTTCCCCGACCTTTGGCGCCCCGAGCTTCGCGGCGACCACAAGGCCTTCTCCAACGAGCGCGCCTTCCGCATGCTCCAGCCCGCCGAGGTCGCGAAGTTCAAGAAGGACGTGGAAAAGGGGACGAAGGTCAAGGTCAGGATCCCGCCGGCGGCGTAAGGATTCATGTGGAGTGCGGAAGCGAAGCTTTCGCCATTCCTCGCCGAAGCGTAGCCGCGGCGCCTTTTATCGTTTTGATGTACGACGCGGAAGCTCCGCTTCCGCAAGGAAGTGCGCAAGCGTCGCTTGCGCACTCCAAGTGGACGCCGCCTAGATCTCTCCCGGCTTACGCAGCATCTTCTCGACTTCGCAGATGTGCCCTTCCTCCTCGGCGATCATCTTGCGCGCGTACTCCTCGAGCATGATCGAGCGGCCTTCGACCAGCTTCAGCAACTGATGGTACTGCGCGAGGCCTTCGCGCTCGTGCTCGAGCGCCTCGGCGAGTATCTGGCCGATGTCGTGCTTGTGAGTCTCGAGCAGATGGCCGATGCCGAGCGACGGATGCCCGCCGAGGGACGTGATGAGCTCGCCCGCCTCCTGCGCGTGGGCCATCGACTCGCCAGCCTGTCCGCGAAGCCACGAGACGATTGGAATCCGGTTGTAGCCGAAAATCATGAAGGAGTAGTGGGTGTAGCGCACCACTCCGGCCAGTTCGGCCTCGAGAATCTTGTCGAGTGCCGAGATCACTGCCTTCTTGTCGATTTCTGCCATGACGTCCTCCGTGTGGAATCGTTGGGGGCCTTCAGCTTGGACGATGCATGAGGGTGAGGGGTTGCACAGTAGTCATTCCTGTCGAATTCCGGGCTGAGGTCTGAATGAACGCGGGTTGCCCCACGGTTCAGACCGGGCGAACCATGCCTTGTCGTCGGACCGAGAGACGAAGCCGCTCGACCAGCAGCTCGGCGAGAGCGATCGAGAGCTTCGCGAGCAGCTCCGGCTCCTTCGCGAGCTCGGTGGTGAGCGTGGCCTTGTTCCAGGCGCGCACGGTCGATTCCTCCGCGGCGATCACCGAGACCGTCCGCGGCGAGTCGTCGATGAACGAGACTTCGCCGAGCACGTCGCCCGGCCCGACCGATGCGATCACCTGCGGCTGCGTATGACGGTTGATCACGATGTCGAGCCGGCCGTCCTCGACCGCGAAGATCGTCGAGTCGATCTCGTTCTCGTCGATCAGGCGCCCTCCCTCCTCGAGAGTGAACACCTTCGCCATGGCCTCGATGCGCGATCGCTCCTCCGGCGTGAAGTAGCGGAAGAGCGGGTGGTCGGACTGCAGCTCGTAGATGTTGTTCATTCGGCCCTCACTCCCACTGGATGTCCCATTCGCATGCCGGCGCTCCCTTGGCGCAGCAGCGGGTCTGCGTGATGCGCGGGTTGCGGACGCCGGTGAGCTCCACCATCCGCTCGATCCAACCGGTGATGCGCGCGCAGCCGGCTTCCTCGGACGGGAAGTTGAGCAGCTTGATGTGGGCGCCTTTGTCCGAGCGGGACTCGACCAGCATCTCGCCGCGGTTGTAGAGAGAGCCCCAGATCCTCGACGCCTTCTCCAGCAATTTCTCCGGGGTCAGAACGAGCGCGAACACGCGATAGACGCCAGAGAAGGCCTCGGATGCAGCCGCACGCCCCGCGCGCCGCGCGAACTTCTGCAGGGGTTCCTGCTTCACCTTCGCCGCTTCCTCGGTCATCCGGTTCAGAAGCGCCACCGGGAGCGAGTCGGAGACGAGGACGTGCCCTCGAAGGCGGGCGGCGTCCTCCGCGGGCAGTCGCGAGAACATCTCCTCGCGCTGCGCGGCGGTCAGCTCCCCCTCGATGAACTTCAGGAGGCTTCGGATCGGCGAGCCTTTCACCGTCACCGGGGTCTCTGGCACGTTCGTACTCTCCGTGGTTGAACTTGTTCGGCTGAGTATAATGCGAAGCCATTTCAGGAGGAGCGATGAGCAACGAAATGCAGAACCTCGAGCAGCTCTGCGTCGACACGATCCGTGTCCTTTCGATCGACGGTGTCGAGAAAGCGAAATCGGGACACCCGGGGACGCCGATGGGGCTCGCCGACATCGCCTACGTACTCTGGACCGAGTTCCTGCACCACGATCCGAAGGCGCCGAAGTGGCACAACCGCGACCGCTTCATCCTCTCCGCGGGCCACGCCTCGATGCTCCTCTACTCGCTGCTGTATCTCTCCGGCTACGAAGACATGACGATGGAGCAGCTCCAGAGCTTCCGGCAGTGGGGCTCGAAGACCGCCGGTCATCCCGAGTACGGCCACGCCACCGGCATCGAGGTGACGACCGGTCCCCTCGGCCAGGGCTTCGCGAACGGCGTCGGCATGGCGCTCGCTTCCAAGATGATGGCGGCCCGCTTCAATACGGCCGAGTTCGCCCCGGTAGCCAACTACGTTTACGCGCTCTGCTCCGACGGCGACCTGATGGAAGGGATCTCCGCCGAGGCCGCGTCGATTGCGGGACACCTGGGGCTCGGCAACATCATCTATTTCTACGACGACAACAAGATCTCGATCGAGGGAGAGACGCGCCTCTCGTTCTCGGAGGACGTCGAAAAGCGGTTCAAGGCCTGCGGATGGCACGTGCAGAAGATCGACGGCCATGATCGCGACCAGGTCAGGAAGGCCATCAGGAAGGCGCAGAAGCACGACGCGCAACCGTCGATCATCATCGCGAAAACGGTCATCGGATACGGCAGCCCGAACATGAACGGATCGCACGAAGTGCATGGCGCGCCGCTGGGGCCGCAGGAGACGATCGCGACGAAGAAGGTCTTCGGCTGGCCAGCGGAGGAGGCGTTCTTCGTCCCCGAGGGCGTGCGCGAGGAGTTCGCGCGCAAGGTCGGCAAACTCGCGCGTGCGCGCAGGAAATGGGAGAAGGCGATGAAGGCCTGGCGCGCCGCGAATCCCGGGCTCGCCGCCGACTACGCGCGCTACTGGAGCCACGAGGTCCCCGCCGACTTCGCCGCGCAGGTCGTCGCCGCGACGAGGAACGAGAAGGGCGCCGCGACTCGCGTGATCTCGGGCCAGGCGATCCAGAAGATCGCCGAGCTCGTCCCGTTCTTCGTCGGCGGCTCGGCCGACCTCGCGCCGTCGACCAACACGCTCATCAAAACGGGCGGCAGCATCGAGCGCTCGAAGGAGCATCACGGACAGGACGCGCCCGCGTTCGACGTGTTCAAGAGCCGCAACCTCCACTTCGGCATCCGCGAGCACGCGATGGGCGCGATCGTCAACGGCATGACGCTCTACGGCTCATGGCGCGCGTTTGGCGCGACCTTCATGCAGTTCGTCGACTACATGCGCGCTCCCGTGCGCCTCGCGTCGCTCATGAGGATTCCGTCGATCTTCGTCTACACGCACGATTCGATCTTCCTCGGAGAGGACGGGCCGACGCATCAGCCGGTCGAGCATCTCTGGACAATCCGCGGAATCCCCGACATCACCGTGTTCCGCCCGGGCACCGACTACGAGGTCGGCATGGCCTGGGCGTGGGCCGTCGCGAAGGCCGAAGGGCCGACGGTCCTCGTCTTCACGCGCCAGAAGCTCGAGCCGGTCAGGGCGGGCGGCGGCTTCGACATGGAAACCGTGTGGAAAGGGGCGTACGTCGTCAGCGGATACGAGTCAGGCGACGTGACGCTGCTCGCGACCGGCTCGGAGCTTCCGCTCGCGGTGCAGGCCGCGGAGGAGCTGAAGACGAAAGGTATCAGCGCGCGCGTCGTGTCGGCGCCGTCGCTCGAGCTCTTCGACCGCCAGACGAAGGAGTACCAGGACGCGATCCTCGGCGACCGCGACAAGCTCGTCGCAATCGAAGCGGGGAGGACCGACGGCTGGTGGAAGTACGTCAGCCACAAGGGGCTCGTCATCGGCGTCGACACGTTCGGCGCCTCGGCGCCCGCGGAACGACTGGCGGAAGAGTTCCGGC
The DNA here is from genome assembly GCA_023700825.1 of Thermoanaerobaculia bacterium. Classification (GTDB taxonomy): domain Bacteria; phylum Acidobacteriota; class Thermoanaerobaculia; order Gp7-AA8; family Gp7-AA8; genus JACPDH01. Next base: position 11,392 of record JAMPYE010000093.1, read on the forward strand.
TCACGCCGGGCAGAGTCGCGAAGAAGGTTGCGGCCTGGTGGCGGGGGTGAGAATCGAACACTGAATCGCGATCCCGGCGCTGAACAGCCGGGATCGCAATCGCAGAGCGCGGAGAGCCGCGCCGCCACCGGGAGGGATGTGGCGCAGGCACTCCTGCCTGCGCGTCGCCGAAGGCGGCCTGTACGTTCCGGCCTGGTGCCCCGAAA
>JAMPYE010000094.1 GCA_023700825.1 Thermoanaerobaculia bacterium
ACCCCAGACCTCACCGACCAGGAAGAAATCGTCACCGAGCTCTTCACGGGTCCGGCGTCTGTGCTCCTGCCAGAAGTCGTGCGTCACATGCTTGACCGTGTCGAGCCGGAAGCCGTCGAGCCCGACGCGCTTCGCAAGACCGAGGTGCGCGTCGAGCAGATAGTCGCGCACCTCGGGAAGCTCGGTCTTGAAGTCTGGAAGGCCCGCGAGACACGACGTGATGTCGTCCTGTCCGCAGTCGCCGCGCTCGTTGTTGCGAAGCCACCCCTTCGTTGCGGGATCCTTCAGGTAGCGCGAGTTGTAGCCGGCGTGGTTGTAGACGACGTCCAGGAGCACGCGCATGCCTCGCGCATGCGCCTCGTCGACGAGCTGCTTCAACTCGCCTTCCGTGCCGAACCGCGGATCGACGCTCTTGAAGTCGTCGGCCCAGTAGCCGTGATAGCCCCAATCGGGGAATCCGGCGCCCGTCACGAAGCCGTCGATGTTCTTCACGACCGGCGTGACCCAGATCGCGTTCACTCCGAGGTCGCGAAGGTCGTCCAGCCGGCCGATGAGCCCCTTGAGGTCGCCTCCGTGGAACGCGCCCTTCGCCGAAACGTCCACCTTGACGTTGTTCGCTTCGTCGCCGTCGGCAAAGCGGTCGAGCACCACGAAGTAGATGACGGCGTCACGCCAATCGGGAAGCGGAGGAATCGCGACCGGTACGGACTGGCTCGCGACGGGCTGCGAGGGCGGCGCGGGAGTGGAGCCGACCCGGCTACCGGTGGTGCAGCCGGCGAGGAAAATTATCGCTGCGAGGATCGAAATCCCCGCACGAGACACCCGAATCATCGAGCGTTCCCCGGTCATCCCATCAACCCCGCGGGTGATCCTATCAAAAACGAGGTGAACGAAGATCCCAACCCTTCACAGGAGGACGTGACGCAGTGCACAGGAAACCGGTTTACGCCGCGATCACGCATGAGTGCATCTCCCCCGCCTTCAGGCGCGATTCGCGCCACCACACCTCGACAGGAGTTACGGGTCCGAGCGGCCCCGGCCCCGCCGCAGTTTCGCTCCCGCGAGCGTTCCGACGGCACCGATGAACGGATTGAGCAGCGCAATCCAGGCCGGCGCCTTCGCCTTCATCATCGCCTCCATGTTAGGTACGTCGGCGGTACGCGCCTCGGTCGACGGCGGAGCCGTGAGGGGCGGGATCGCCGCGACGAGACCGAGGATCACGACGAGGATCGCCAGCGCGAGCGCCGCCTTCCCGCCGCCGGAGATCAGCTCACAAGCCCAGCCGCCCGCAAGCGCGGCAAGAGTCGACAGAACGATGCTGACCGCGATCCACATCGTGCTCACGTCGTACGTTCCCGGCCTGAACGCGCCGTCAGCGCCGATCGCGAGGTAGAGCCCCGAGAAGGTCGCGAACACGAGCACGAACATCACGACGTAGCCGCCGGCAACGGCACCGATGGAGCGCAGCATTCGAACACCTCGAATACGGATTAGGCGGAGATTAGCACGGACCGCCATCGCGGAGACGTAAACCATTCGACGTCGTATCATCGGCGCGGAGGATCGGATGTCGCTCCCAATGACACATGACGAAATCGAGCGTTTCCTCGCCACGGAAGTCGTCGCGCGGCTCGGCTGCCACGCCGACGGACGAACCTACGTCGTGCCGGTCGCATATGCCCATGCGGGCAACGCGATCTACAGCTTCAGCCACGACGGCCTGAAACTCGCAATGATCCGCGAGAACCCTCGCGTCTGCGTCGAGATCGACCGCGTCGAGCACCTCGGCTCCTGGAGGAGCGTGATCGCGCAGGGTCACGCCGAGATCCTCGAAGGCAATGCCGCCGCGGAGGCGTCGAGCCTGCTCGCCTCGCGGCTCGCTTCGCTCGTCAGCGACCCCGTCAGCCGCGCTCGCCTCGAAGAGGCGCTCACTTCGGACGCACCTCCGTTCGTGCTTCGAATCGAGTTGACCGACACGACGGGACGCGTTGAAGGGACGGTGCGTCCATGACGGTAAAGACGCCCGACAGGAAGGGTCGGAAGAGCTACGACCGCGGCTATTTCGATCGCTGGTACCGAGACCGCGCGCAGCGCGTGCGCGACGGTGCGGAGCTTCGTCGTAAGGCGGCGTTGGCCGTGGCCGCCGCGGAGCACGTGCTCGGACGATCCGTCCGAAGCGCGCTCGACATCGGTTGCGGCGAGGCACGTTGGCGCGGGGAGCTGTTGCGCCTACGCCCGCGCCTCCGCTATCGCGGCCTCGAGTCGAGCGACTACGCGATCGAGCGCTTCGGAAAATCGCGCAATGTCTCGCGCGGCTCGTTCGGCGAGCTCGCCGAACTTGGAGGCGGCACGCGCTTCGACCTCGTGATCTGCACCGACGTGCTCCACTACCTGACGGATGCCGAACTCGACCGGGGGCTTCCGGCATTCGCGGCACTCGTCCGCGGGGTCGCTTACGTCGACGCGGCGGTGCGCGAGGACGATCCCGAGGGCGATCTCGACGGCTGGCGCGACCGTCCCGCGTCGTGGTACCGGCGGCGCCTGCGGCGCTCCGGGCTCATCGAGTGCGGGCTCGGCATCTGGGCACCGGCGGAGGCGCGGCTCTGGCTGACGGAGCTCGATCAGGCGGAGTCGCGTTAGTGGCGGAGGAGCTCCCCCTTCGCGGCGGCGTCGTAACGGCCGGAAGCCGCGGCCACTACCGCGCCGAGGAAAAACCGACGTGGACTGACCAGTCGGCCTCGGTGCCGGTCTGCGGAACGAGTTCTTCGCCGATATCGAAGAAGATCGAGTTGCCGCGCGGAAGGTCCCACGTCGCGCCGAGACGCCAGTAGAAGGCGGGATCGCCGAGATCCGAGTCGCTGAATTCGCTCGCGAGCGTCGAGCTGTCTGCGCGGAGTCCGAGTCGCACGTCGAAGTTCTGCGTCACCGTCTGCGTCACTTCTCCCATCAAGTGGTAGGTGTTCGAGCGCTCGAAGCCCATCACCGAGCCGGAGGAATCGAGATACGAGAAGCCACCCCCCGCCAGATACGAGCGACGCGCTCCGCGCCACTTCCGATACCAGCCGAGCGATGCATCCCATCCACCGCTTCCCAGCACCGTGTCTTCGTCTCCCGTCGGAGGCTGAATGGCGAAGACGAGCGACTGTTCCTTCGCCCGATCACCGATCGGCATCGAGAGTGAGAGTGTCACATCGCCGATGCCCGACGTGCTCGCCTCCGGCACCTCGCTCGTCCGGCCGTTCGCGCGCAGATACAGACTGCTCCTGCCTCTTGGAAACACGTCGCGCCCGAAGGTACGATCCTCGTCGACGGTGGTGTGGAACTCCTCGGCGACGCTGTCCCAGTTCGGGCCGCCACCGACATCGACGTACGGGATCTCGGCGGTGAGCGTCATCCCGCGCGGCAGGCCGTAGGAGAAGCTGAGGTCGGTGCGCCAGCCCTCGAGGTCGACGAGGTAGACGTCATCGTCGGGGAACGCCTCCTCGATGTAGCGCCACTCGTCCGAGCTGATCGGCTGACGCTCGAGCCCGCGGTCGAGGTGAACGCGGTGCGGATGCCAGGTCAGGCTCCACTGGTTCATGTAGCTCTGCGTGACCGACCAGCTCCACGATCCCTGCTCGAGGCTGACCGACTCGACCGGATCGGGACGGATCGATCCGAGGTCGAGGAAATCGGTCGCGGGAGTCGCACGCTCGAGAGGCGCACCGGTCGCAAGACAAGGCAGCACGGCCATGGCGAAGAGCATGAATAGACGTTTCATTCGCGGCGAATAGTGCCCTCTCGCGAGCCGTTTGTCGAGTTACGAACGCGAAGCAGTTTCGGCTCCGATCGCGTCGACTCCGCCGCGCAGCGCCTCGAGCGCACGGTCACGCTCGTCGCGCTCGCGGAAGGCGCCGACGATCGTCGAGCCGGAGCCCGACATCCGCGCCCACGCAGGCCCGGTCGTACGCAGCACCTCGAGCAGTTGCGCCAGCCGGGGCAGCTTCGCGAAGACCGGAGCCTCGAGGTCGTTGACGAGCATTGCCACGTCGTCGAGGAGCGAGCCGCGCGCGGCGAGTGTGCATCGATCGAGGCCGACCGCCTCCCCTTCGGGGAGCCTGCCCTCGTCCCTTCCACGTCGCAGCAGCCGGTACGCCTCGGGAGTCATGACTCGCTCGTCCGGCAGCAGCAGGACGAGTGGAATGCCTGCCTGCGACTGGAGTGCGACGAGTCGCTCGCCGCGCCCGGTCGCATACGCGGTTCCCTCCGAAAGGAAGAAGGGAACATCCGATCCGAGCTCGAGCGCGACACGGGCAAGATCGTCCTGCGAAGGCGGAGTCTTGCAGAGCGGCGCGAGCGCGCGAAGCGTCGCGGCCGCGTCGGACGAGCCGCCGCCCAGCCCCCCACCAGCCGGGATCCGCTTCTCGAGCTCGATCCGGCACTCCGGAGCCCCGAACCTGTCGATCATCGCGCGCGCCGCGCGCATCACGAGATTCGAGTCGTCGGTCGGAATCGTCGCGTCGTCGCAAGCGAGGGAAAGCGGCTCACCCGGATGAAACCGGAGCGTGTCGTGAAGCGAGATCGACTGGAAGATCGTCTCGAGCTCGTGAAAGCCGTCGGGCCGCTTGCCGAGGATGCGGAGCATCCAGTTGATCTTCGCGTGCGCGAGAACTTCGAACGAGCCTGGCGATTGCATCGCGGCGATTGTACTTCGGGGAACGCCTGGCCTAGGGCACGGCAGGCTCGACGCAGCATCGATAGGAGCGATCGATTTTCGGCACCTCGACGGCACGGCTCGCGGCACCGACATCGAGGTGCCGGACGCTCATGGAGCGCTCGCCATCACGGGTGAGGATCGTGACGCCCGTTGCCGGGTAGGTTGGCGCGTCGAAGCTCGCGGTCCAATCGGCTGCGCTCGCCTCCGCGATTCCGGACGGGGCGAGCCGGTACTCGACACCCTCCTGCTCCACACTCTCCCCGTCCTCGCGCGCCTCGCCTTTCGACGCGGGCAGCCCGAAGGCAAGCATCGCAAGCCCTCCGGCATCGAGCGACTCGGGGAGACCGAGCGATCGTGCCGCCGTCGAGAACGGCCCGCGCCACCAGGTCCGGTGCACGTGGTCGATCATCGTCGACTCGGCGCCGTCGACGTGAAGGGTGAACGCCGCCGTCCCCATGGGGCTGAAGGCGTCGACGCGGAGCCGGCCGCGGTCGTCGGCCTCGATCGTCGCGCGGAATGTCTGTTTCGAGCCGCGCGACTCGACGCGAATCGAAGAGTAGCTCGCGAGCCGAAGCTCGCCTCGCCGGATGCGCAGAAGCTCGCTCCATGCGGAGCCCGCATCAGCGGCCACGAGCGCAGGGATGGGCGAGACGTCCTGCCGGGAGGAGGCGCAGCCCGCGGCCAGCGCGAGCATCGCGAGAAGCCCGGCCGCACTTGCGCGCGGAAGGCGGAAGTCGAAGATCACTTCCGCCCGGGCTCCGCCTCGAGCAGCGCGATCTTCTCGGCGATCGCCTTCGCCTCGGAATCGTCCTCAGGCTCGTAGTCGCGCGCCTTCTTGTATTCGACGAGCGCCTCGTCCGTCATTCCGAGCTTCGCGTAAACGTCCGCGAGGTGGTGACGGATGGTCGGGTCGCGCGGCACGAGCAGCGTGGCATCCTCGAGATGCTTCTTCGCGAGGTCGAGCTTGCCCAGCCGGAAATAGACCCAGCCAAGCGAGTCGACGTAGGCGCCGTTCCGCGGCTGCATCGACACGGCCTTCTCGAGCATCGTCTCGGCCCGCGAGAGGTTCACGTTCCGGTCGGCCCACATGTAGCCGAGGTAGTTGAGCGTCGCCGAGTGATCGGGCTGCTTTTCGAGAATCTCGAGGAACGCCGCCTCGGACTTCTCGATCGCGCCGTCCCGCTCGTACATCGCGCCGAGCTGAAAGAGCACGTCGATCTCGTCCGGGGCCGCCTTGCGCTGCGCCTCCAGGATCGCGATCGCTCCCTTGTAGTCCTCCGCCGCGGCGTACGCCTGCGAAGCGCTGAGCGTTCCGCGGGGGCCCGCGGCCTGCAGCTCCTTCACGCGTCGCGCGGCGTCGTCGGCGCGACCGGCGCGCACGTAGTATTCGAGCTGACGCACCTGGAGAAGCGAATCTTCGGGGAACTTCGCGATGAGCCCGTCAAGGAACGACGCGGCGTCCTCGAGCCGATTCTCGCGGCGGAAAACGTCGAGCGCGATCGACACGGCCTGGTAGTTCGGCACATCGACGTCGTCGAGCACCTTGCGCGCCGCGGCGAGCGCTTCGGTGTACTTGCCGAGCTGGTGATCGATCGCCGCGAGCTGCGTCTTCGCGATGCCTTTGCCCTGGTTCGTGAGTGACGGAAGCGTCGACATCACCTCGAACGTCTTCCTCGCGTCGTCGAACTCTCCCAGGGCAATCTGGTTGCTTCCGATGCTGATGAGAAGCTCCGGATCGTTCGGCTTGCCCTTGAGGAGAGTGCGGTACTGCTGGTTCGCCTTCTCGTACTGCGCCATCGCACTGAGCGCCTCGCCGTAAAGGTATCGAGAGCGATCGTCCCGCGGGTCGAGCGCGAGGAGCCCCTCGAGGAGAGAGACCGCCGTTCCCGACTGGCCTCCCTCCAGATAGAAGTAGGCCTGGCGGCGGCGGAGCTCGAGGTTGCGCGGATCGGCGGCGACGACCGGCCCGAGCGTGTCGGCGGCGAGAATCCAGTCGCGATTCGCCTGGTAGAGGTCGACGAGTTGAAAGACCGCGGGGCCGAACAGCGGGTCGGACGCGACGACACGCTCGAGATACGGCTTCGCCTCGGCAGTCTTCCCGGCCTTCATGAGGACCTGCGAGTACTGGTAGTTGACCGTTCGATTGTCGGGCGACGCTTCGGCAAGCTCGCCGAGGACCCGCTCGGCGTCACCCGAGCGCCCCGCCGCGAGGTGAATCTGGACGATCGCGAGGCCGGTGCCGAGGTCACTCGGCTGAAGACGGTAGGCGGCCTCGAGGAACACGAGGGCGTCGTCGACTTTCTTGCGATCACCGCCGGAGGTGTCGATGAGAATCCTGCCCAGCAGACGGTGGGCCTCGTAGAACGTGGGACTGAGCTTGACGACCTCACGGAGCTCCGCGATCGCCTTGTCGAGCTTCGCGGCGGAGGCGTAGATCTCTGCGCGCTCGAAGCGAAGCACGGGATCGGCCGGGTTCTTCCCGATCAACTCGTCGATCAGGTCGAGGGCGCGGCTGAACTCCCCGCGTTCCGCAGCGAGCCGTGCCGCGAGGAATCCGTACATCTCGTCCGAAGTTTCCTGCGCCCCTGCGGCGAGAGTCGTCGAGAGAAGCAGCGCAACCGCGAAAAGTCGTTTCATCGAGGGCATCCTAGCATTCGCACGGACGGCCGGAAGGCCCCATGCCAACGGGCGCAACACGGCGGTGGGCCGGTTCATTCATTTGGGCCTCCGTGCCCGGAATTCGTTGCGATTCCGTGGCAGATCGGGTCCGCCTACTTCCCGATCATCGCCAGCAACTCGTTCTCGCTGATCACCGGCACCCCGAGGCTCTTCGCCTTGTCGAGCTTCGAACCGGCCTCCTCGCCCGCGACGAGGAAGGAGGTCTTCTTCGATACCGATCCCGAGGTCTTCCCTCCCTCCGCCTCGATCAGCGCGTGGATCTCGTCACGGCTGTAGCGGGCCAGTGTTCCGGTGACGACGAACGTCTTTCCGGCGAGGGAGTCGCCCAGCCGCTTCTTCACGAAGCTCGGCGCGAAACCGGCACGGAGCAGCTTCTCGATCCTCTCCCGGTTCACCGGGTCGGCGAAATGCGCGCGAACCGACGCGGCGACGACGGGGCCGATGTCGGGAACGCCGACGAGCTCGTCTTCGGTCGCTTCCATCAGACGCTCGAGCGACTCGAATCGTTCCGCGAGAAGTTTTGCCGCCCGCTCGCCGACGTGGCGGATCCCGAGGGCGAAGACGAGCCGCTCGAGAGACTTCGTCTTCGACGCTTCCAGCTGGGCGAGAAGCTTGTCGGCGGAAAGCTCACCCCAACCTTCGAGCGCGACGAGATCCTCGCGGCGAAGGGTGTAGAGATCCGAGAAATCGCGAACGAGCCCCTTCTCGAAGAAGAGCGCGACGGCCTTGTCGCCGATCCCCTCGACGTCCATCGCCTTGCGCCCGCCGAAGTGCAGCACCGCCTCGCGCAGCTTCGCCGGACACTGCTCGTTCGAGCAGCGCCACGCGACTTCGTCTTCGTCGCGGACGACCGGCGACCCGCACTCCGGGCACGCCTCGGGCGGCGAGACCGGCACGGTCTTCTTCGGACGGCGGTCGGCGATCACCTCCGTGACCTTCGGGATCACGTCGCCGCCCTTTTCGACCGACACCGTGTCACCGACGCGAATGTCCTTGCGCGCAAGCTCCTCGAAATTGTGCAGCGTCGCGCGCCTGACCGTCGAACCGCCGATGAAGACGGGATCGAAATTGGCCACCGGGGTGATCGCTCCCGTCCGTCCGACCTGGAAGGTGATCTCCCTCACGACCGTCAGCGCAGCCTCGGGAGGGTACTTGTACGCGATCGCCCAGCGCGGGAACTTCGAGGTCGCGCCGAGCTGGCGCTGCCTGTCGAAGCGATCGACCTTCACGACGATGCCATCGATCTCGAACGCGAGCTCGTGGCGTTTCTGCTGCCACTTCTCGACGAACTCCTGCACCTCGTCGAGCGAGCGGCAGTGCGCGCGTGCGGGATTCACGGGGAAGCCGAGAGAGGCGAGCTTCTCGTAGATCTCGTGCTGCGCGGCGAGAGTCTGCCCTTCCATCTCGACGATCTGGTAGGTGAAGGCGCGAAGCTTCATTTTCGCGACTTCCGCCGAGTCCTTGAGTCGCAGCGCTCCTGCCGCGGCGTTGCGCGGGTTCACGAACGGGTCCTGCCCTTCTTCGGCAAGCTCATCGTTGAGCCGGAGGAACTGCTCCTTGTCGAGATAGATCTCGCCGCGGACGCGGAGTTTCTTCTCGAACGCGATCTTCAACGGCAGCGCGCGAACGGTACGGACGTTCTGCGTGACGTCGTCGCCGGTGACGCCGTCGCCGCGCGTGGCGCCGCGCACGAGCCGGCCGCCTTCGTAAAGGAGGTCGACCGAGAGACCGTCGATCTTCAGATCGACCGAGTAGTCGACTGCGTCAGTGCCGAGCCCCTTGCGGACGCGGGCCTCCCATTCGCCGAGTTCCTCGAGCGAGTACGCATTCTCGATCGACAGCATCGGCGGGTCGTGAGGAGCGGGCTTGAACTTCTCCCCCTTCGCGAGCCGCTGCCCGCCGACGCGAACGGTCGGCGACTCGGGCGACTGCAGCTCCGGATGCTCGCGCTCGAGATCGCCGAGCCGGCGCATCAGCTGGTCGAAATCGTAGTCGGAGATCTCGGGGCGCGCGTCGACGTAGTAGAGCCGCTCGTGCCGGCGAATCTCGTCGCGCAGTCTCTCGATCTCGTCGCGGAGCGCCGTGCCTTCGTCCTTCTTCTTCGCCATGCGAGGTTAACTCTAGGTGGCTGGAGCGCGCGGATCAACACCCGCGCGCGACAGGAATGGGCGGCATCCCGGAGGGATGCCATAGGGTAGCCGGTGGCGAGGCCCGCGGAGCGGGGCGACGCCACCGGAAGGGGGTTTCGAGAGATTGGCCGCACCCCGGCAGGGGTGCCATAGGTTCCTGCACCCCTCCGGGGTGCCTAACGAGGGTCGCGCAGGTACCGGTGGCGTCGCGCTTCGCGCTCGCCTTCGGCTACCCCATCCTGCCCCTCCGGGGCAGGCGGGCCATCTTGCACAACGAAGCTCGTCTGCCTGACTGCCATGGCCTCTGGTTCGTGGCCTTCGACCTACTCTTCGCCTTTCGCTTCCCGCCCCTCATCAGCCTTGTCCCTCTCCGCCTTTCCGATTCGCCAGTTCACCTGGCCGAGGAGGGCGAGCAGGAGCGATGCCTCGCGCTTGGAAAGCATTGCGCGACCGGCGAGAGCGCGGAGCTCGTTGAACATCCGGTCGGGATTGGTCTGGTGAAGAAAGCCGATCTCCAGCAGAAATTCCTTGGCACGCTCGTGGAGTCGCTGGATGAGCTGTCCCGGCGCGGGCTCGCTCTCGATCGGCGCGGAGCGGAGTCCCTTCGACATCTCGTAGCAGAAGACGCCGACGGTCATCGCGAGGTTCATCGTCGGGAAGGCAGGAGAGGTCGGCACCGACGCGGTGCGAAGACAGAGAGCGATCTCTTCGTTTCGCAGCCCCCACTCCTCGCGGCCGAACACGATCGCGAGCTGATGCTCGTCGTCGAAGGTCGATGCGAGCTCCGCGACGCTCGTCGGAGTCAGCTGCTCGAATACCTGTCGCGCTCGCACCGCCGTCGTCGCGATGCTCAGATCGCAGTCGGCGAGCGCATCCTCGAGCCGCTCGACGCGCTTCGCACCGTGAACCAGGTCGGACGCGCCGCTCGCCCACCACTCCGAGATCTGGTCGACGCGCTGGTTTCTCGAGCCGACGATCCAGAGATCGTCGTACCCGAAGTTTTTCATCACGCGCGCGACCGCGCCCACGTTTCCTGCTTCGTGCGGCTCTACAAGGACGATGCGAAGTTTCATGCGGACGGCATGATATTTCGGATTTCAGATTTCGGATTTCGGATTTCGGATTTGAAGGCAGCGGCCCTCCCGGCGACCCTCAACGCGCGGCGAGATCGATCAATGACTCAGCGCAGAGGTCCCGACCACCCGGCGCCTGCGCGAGGGATACCAAATCCGAGATCCGAAATCCGAAATCCGAAATCGCCTCACCCTCCCATCAACCGCATCCAGTCCTCGAGGCTCCGCGGCTGCAGGTAGTAGCTCTCGCTGCGCTCTTCGCCGAGCGTGCGGGAGGGGACCGGGCCGTAGTCGTGGCCGGGGAAAAGGATCGTCTCGGACGGCAGCGTCGCGAGCCGCTGCGTGAGCGTGCGGTACATCTCCGCCGGGTCGCCTCCCGGAAGATCGACGCGACCACATCCTTCGACGAACAGCGTGTCGCCGGCGACGAGCCTTCCCTCGACGAGGAAGCACTGGCTTCCCGGCGTGTGGCCCGGGGTATGGAGCAACTGCACGCGCACCGCTCCGACCTCGACATGGTCGCCGCCATCGTGCGTTGCGAGGTCGCTCTGCGAGAGCCCGGTGACCTTCCTGATTCCCTCGGCCTCGTCGCGATGGCAGTGGACTTTGATGCCTTTCGCCTCCTGAACGGACGCGAGTCCCTGGACACGGAATCCGAACAACTCCCCCCCGATGTGGTCGGGGTGGTAGTGGGTCGCCAGCGCGCCGACGATCTCCATCCCATCGCCACGCGCGGCGTCGAACAGGCCCGGAACGTCCCACGCAGGATCGACGACGAGGCACTTCTTCGCATCGCGGTCGCCGATGAGGTACGCGAAGTTGCGCATCTGTCCCGCGACCGGATCGTCCTGCGCGAAATCGCGTCCGGCGAGAAGCTGGCGGAAGTAGAGTC
>JAMPYE010000095.1 GCA_023700825.1 Thermoanaerobaculia bacterium
AGGGGCCCTAGACTCCTCGACAACACACACGGCCGTTCGTCGACGACGCACTGGCGCGCGCGGGTTGTATCGTCCACGCCCGCCTCGAACGAATCGCAGAACGACACGAGGAGAGATCGCGAATCATGGCGACGAACATCCCACCCGAAAAAATGAAAGCCGCCGAGGCGGCCCTCACCCAGATCGAGCGCCAGTTCGGCAAGGGCTCGATCATGCGTCTCGGACAGAGAGAGGTCGTGCCGATTGCCGCCATCTCGACCGGATCGATCGGCGTCGACGCGGCGCTTGGCGTCGGAGGCGTGCCGCGCGGCCGCATCATCGAGATCTTCGGCCCCGAGTCGTCGGGCAAGACGACGATGTCGCTCCAGGTCATCGCCGAGGCGCAGAAGGTCGGCGGCATCGCGGCGTTCATCGACGCCGAGCACGCGCTCGACGCCGAATACGCCCGGAAGCTCGGCGTCGACATCGAGAATCTCGTCGTCTCGCAGCCCGACAGCGGCGAGCAGGCGCTCGAGATCGCCGAGATGCTCGTCCGCTCGAACGCGGTCGACATCATCGTCATCGACTCGGTCGCGGCCCTGGTCCCACGAGCGGAGCTCGAGGGAGAGATGGGCGACTCGCACGTGGGTCTCCACGCGCGGCTCATGTCGCAGGCCCTGCGCAAGCTCACCGGCATCGTCTCGAAGTCGAAGACCTGCCTGATCTTCATCAACCAGATCCGCGAGAAGATCGGCGTGATGTTCGGCAGCCCCGAGACGACCACGGGCGGCCGCGCACTGAAGTTCTACGCGTCGGTCCGCCTCGACATCCGCCGCATCAGCTCGCTCAAGGACGGCGAGGAAGTCATCGGGTCGCGCGTGAAGGTGAAAGTGGTGAAGAACAAGTGCGCGGCGCCGTTCCGCCAGGCCGAGTTCGACATCATGTACGGCGAGGGAGTGTCGAAGCTCGGCGAGCTGATCGACTACGGCATCGAGCACAAGATCGTCGAAAAGTCGGGCTCCTGGTTCTCCTACGGCGATATGCGCCTCGGGCAGGGCCGTGACAACTCCAAGAATTTCATTGGAGAGAATCCTCAGCTGATGGTCGAGCTCGAGTCGAAGGTGCGCAAGGCTCTCGGGATCGGCGTGCCGGAGTTGACTGTGATCGAAGGCGGCGACGCCAAGGAACCGAAGAAGGCAGCCAAGTAGCTCGCATTCCGGCGCGCGGACAGCTCGTTCACGCACCGATCGGCTCCGTAACCGCGTCATTCCATTCCGGGCGGGCTTCGGCCCGCCCGTTCCATTTCTCGCGCGTTTCCGTCACTGAACCTTCGTACCGGAACCTGCTCCTGCCCTTACGGCGCGAAGGACTTACGCACAGCCGCGAATGCCGGTCTCCATTCCGGGGTTAGCGCTTCCATATGACGACGAATCAACGTATCGCTTGCGGCTCTGCCTCACTCGTTCTCATCGCGATGCTCACCGCGTGCTCGCAGGAGCCCGGCGCTGTCGCGCAGCGGAAGATGAACAGCGCCTTCGGGGACGACGCGAAACAGATCGAAGTGAAGATCGAAGGAACGACGGCGACGCTCACCGGCACCGTGTCGGAGCGCGCGACACAGGAGCTCGCCGAGGAAGTCGCGCGGAGCATTCCGGGAGTGACGTCGGTGAACAATCAGCTGACGGGCCCCGAGGCGCAGGGGCTCGACAAGCTGCGCACCGAAGCCATGGACGCGGCGCTCGAGATGTCGGTGAAAGGCGCGCTCGTTCGCGATGCCGGCGCGTCCGTCGCGGACGCATTGGAGATCGAAGCAGCCGACGGTGTCGTCTCCCTTCGCGGCACCGTGAGCTCGGGCGAGGCGCGCACCAGCGCGCTCGCCGCGGCCGGGCGCGTCGACGGCGTGCGCAGAGTCGTCGATCTCGTCGAGGTCAGCGCGGCGTCGAAGTAGCGCCGGAGGAAGGATCCCGGACAGCCCCGGGTTCCAACCCATCGAGCAACACGACAATCTGGAGGCAGCCCATGAAGACGCTTCTTGTTGCACTGATCGCCACGATCCTGACAGTTGCCTTCGCCGGAAACACGGCGGCCGCACCTTCTCCCGTCGAAGTCGAGACGAAACTCTCGGCGAAGCTCGTCGACGCTTTCGGAGACGACGCGCTGACGATTCGGGTGACCTATTTCGACGGCAACGCGATTCTCACGGGCAAAGTCGTCGAGCGCTCGACACAGGAGCTCGCCGAGCAGGTCGCGCTCTACTTCTACGAGGTCTCGAAGGTCGACAACCAGCTTCGCGCGGAGAAGGACCGGAAGCTGATGGACGGCCAGCTACAGGACGAGGGCCTCGACGCGATGCTCGAGAGCGAGGCGAAGGCCGCGCTCGCCGGTGAGATCGGATCGCACGCGAAAGACGTGAACGTCGAGGCTGTCGACGGCGTGGTCGCGGTACGGGGAACCGTCCCCGACGAGGCGCGCCGCAAGCTGGCGATCGACGCGCTCGCGAAGCTCGCGCGGATCTCGAAGGTCATCGACCTACTTCGGGTGAAGTAACCCCCACGTCGATGGCAAGCTCCTTCGGCGTTTCGTCCGACCTCGGCGAAGCGATGCGCGTCGACCTGGCGCTCACGCAACCACCCTTCTCGCTCTCGCGCCGGGAGGCGAAACGCGTGCTCGACGCGGGACGCGTGCTCCTCGATTCGAGGCCGGTGGGCGTCGCGTCGAGACTCGCCCAGTCGGGCGCTCATCTGACGCTGCTCGAGCCTGAAGCCGCGGTGGCGCTGCTGCATCTCGACGCGAGGCTGCTCGTCGCCGATAAGCCTCCGGCGATCCCGACACAGCCGAGCCCAGGCAGCTCGAATCCGTCGCTCCTGGAGGTCGTCGCATCGATGCTCAAGCGCCGAGGCGAGGCGTCCGACCTTTTCCTCGTCCATCGCCTCGACACGAACACGACCGGCGTGATCGCGTTCGCGCGGACGCGACAGTTCTCGGAACGCCTGTCGAAGCTGATCTCCGGCGGCATGAGCGAGAAGGTCTATCGCGCGATTGTGGTAGGCAGAATCGACGCGCCGATGTCGATCGACGCCCCGATCGGACGGCTCGCGGGTAACGTCTTCCACGTCCACGATTCGGGGAAACCTTCGCACAGCGAGGTGACGGTCGTGGCCTCGAGTGACCGGGCATCGCTCATCGAAGTGAGGATCGCAACCGGGCGTACTCACCAGATCCGGGTCCACCTTGCGCATGTCGGCCATCCCGTGCTCGGTGACCGGAAGTACGGCAGCGCGCTCCAACCCACCACGCCGCCCGCGCGTCCGATGCTTCACGCGCTGCGGCTCGGCCTGCCCGGGCTCGGCGTGTTCTCCGCCCCGTCACCTGCCGATTTCGAGGCGGTCGCGAACGAGCTGGGGCTCGCCACTGTCACCGCAACGTAGCGCCGCGCAGGGCCCGGGCGACGTGATTCTGGTAGCATCCGGAACGTGAGCGAAATGCCTGTTTTTCACGCAACGACCATCCTTTGCGTCCGGCGCGGCGACAAGGTGGCGATGGCCGGAGACGGCCAGGTCACCGTCGGCACGACCGTGATGAAACAGAGCGCCGCCAAGGTGCGGCGCCTCTACGACGGCAAGATCATCGCCGGATTTGCCGGCTCGGCCGCCGACGCCTTCGCGCTCTTCGCGCGCTTCGAGGCGAAGCTCGAGGAGTACCGCGGCAACCTCGAGCGCGCCGTCGTCGAGCTCGCCAAGGACTGGCGCCTCGACAAGTACCTCCGCCAGCTGCAGGCGCTCCTCATCGTGGCGAACGAAGAGCGTTCGTACCTGATCTCGGGAACGGGCGACCTGATCCAGCCGGACGACGGCATGCTCGCGATCGGCTCTGGCGGCCCTTACGCGCTCGCCGCCGCCCGTGCCCTCATGGCGCACACGGAAATGCCGGCCGCAGAGATCGCGAGAGAAGGGCTCCGCATCGCCTCGACGATCTGCATCTACACGAACGACCACATTACGGTCGAGGAGCTGTGAGCTGCGCAGTTGTTAGTTGTTAGTTGTTAGACAGGCGGCGCAGGGCGGAGCGATTTCCGCACAAGAGACTCGATCGGAAGCGAATTAGATAGAATAATAAGGGTTGTTATTAATCGCTGGATTTCTAACAATTAAAAACCAACAACCCGTAGCCGGAAACGCAACCGCCACAACCTGCGAGCAGAGACAAACCATGGCCATCCCCCTCCCCGGACACATCGAAGAGCTGCGCGAGACGGCCGACCGGCTCACGCCGAAGCAGATCGTCGCCGAGCTCGACAAGCACATCGTCGGACAGCACGCCGCCAAGCGTGCCGTCGCGATCGCGCTCAGAAATCGCTGGCGGCGCCAGCAACTGCCGCCCGAGCGCCGCGAGGAGATCGCGCCGAAGAACATCATCATGATCGGCCCCACCGGGGTCGGAAAGACGGAGATCGCGAGGAGGCTCGCGAAGCTGACGCGCTCCCCGTTCCTCAAGATCGAGGCGTCGAAATTCACCGAGGTCGGCTACGTCGGCCGCGACGTCGAGACGATCGTCCGCGACTTGACCGAGCTCGCCGTCAAGATGGTCAAGGAAGAGCGCAAGGTATCGGTACGCGTCCAGGCCGAGCGCAACGCGCGCGAGCGCTTGCTCGATCTGCTTCTGCCCGGAAAGCCGACGGCCTATCCGGCCTTCGTCGGCCCGGAGCGGAAAGAGGCCGACGAGCGCTCCGAGACGCGGGAGAAGATGGCCGCGTGGCTCGACGAGGGAAAGCTCGACGAGCGCGAGATCGAAGTCGAGGTCAAGGAGCAGTCGACTCCGTCGTTCGAGATCTTCACCCCGCAGGGGGTCGAGGAGATGGGGGTCAACATCAAGGACATGCTCCCGGGGCTCTTCGGCGGAAAGACGAAGCGCCGGAAGATGCGCATCGGCGACGCGCGCGACGTACTGATCGCCGAAGAGGCCGACAAGCTCGTCGACCAGTCGTCGGCGACGCATGAAGCAATCGACCGGGTCGAGCAGAGCGGCATCGTCTTTCTCGACGAGCTCGACAAGATCGCCGGGCGCGAAGGGGCGCAGGGTCCCGACGTCTCGCGCGAAGGGGTTCAGCGCGACCTCCTCCCGATCGTGGAGGGAACGACGGTGAACACCCGCTACGGAATGGTCCGCACCGATCACATCCTTTTCATCGCGGCCGGCGCGTTCCACGTGTCGAAGCCGTCGGACCTGATCCCCGAGCTGCAGGGACGCTTCCCGATCCGTGTCGAGCTCGATTCGCTCACGCACGCCGACTTCGTCCGCATTTTGCGCGAACCGGAGCACGCGCTCACGACGCAGTACACGGAGCTGATGTCGACCGAGAACGTGGGGCTCCGTTTCACCGACGACGCGATCGAGGAGATCGCGAAATTCGCCGAGCACGTGAACCAGCGGATGGAGAACATCGGCGCGCGCCGTCTCCACACGATTCTCGAGCGGCTGCTCGATGAGATCTCGTTCACTGCCGACGAGAGGTCCGGAACGGAAGTCGTCCTCGACGCCGAGTACGTGCGCAAGGCGCTGAGCGACGTCGTTCAGGATGTCGACCTGAGCCGATACGTGCTCTGACCGTCGGCATTCAGCGATATTCTTCCGGCCAGGAGACTCTCGTCATGATTGCCTCGATCAACCCGGTCGACAACACTCTGATCACGTCGTTCGAGCCCGCCACGCCCACCGCGATCGAAGCGGCGCTCGTACGCGCCGCGGCGGCGTTCGCGCGGCACCGCGAGACGCCGCTCGCCGAACGCGCGGCGAAACTGGCGCGCGCCGCGGAGATTCTCGAGACGGAGTCCGATCGCTACGGCCGCCTGCTCACCCTCGAGATGGGCAAGCCGATCGCGGCGGCGCGTGCCGAGGTCGCAAAGTGCGCGCTCGCCTGCCGCTACTACGCCGAACACGGCGCCGCGCTCCTCGCCGACGAAATCATTCCGACGAGCGCGCGGCGGAGCCTCGTGCGCTACCAGCCGCTCGGCGTCGTCCTCGCCGTGATGCCGTGGAACTTTCCGTTCTGGCAGGTGTTCCGCTTCGCCGCGCCCTCGCTGATGGCGGGCAACACAGGAATCCTCAAGCACGCCTCGAACGTGCCGCAGTCGGCGCTCGCCATCGAGGAGATCCTCCGCCGAGCCGGATTCGACGGCGACGAGTTCCAGACGCTCCTCATCACCTCGTCGCAGGTCGAGTCGCTGCTCGTCGACGACAGGATCGCCGCCGCGACGCTCACCGGCAGCGAGGGAGCAGGCCGGAGCGTCGGCTCGATCGCCGGGCGCGAGATCAAGAAAGTCGTCCTGGAGTTGGGCGGAAGCGACCCGTTCGTCATCATGCCGAGCGCCGACATCGACACCGCGGCGCAGGTCGCCGCGAAGGCGCGCTGCGTGAACAACGGCCAGTCGTGCATCGCCGCGAAGCGCTTCATCGTGCATCGCGACGTCGCCGGAGAGTTCACCACGAAGTTCGTCGCCGCGATGCGCGCGCTGCGCGTCGGCGACCCGATGGACGAGTCGACCGACGTCGGCCCGCTCGCAACGCCGCAGATTCTCGAGGAGGTCGCGGCCTTCGTCGACGACGCCACCGCTCTCGGCGCGAAGGCCCTCTGCGGAGGCCGGCGCGTCGACGGCCCGGGCAACTACTACCCGCCGACGGTGCTCGTCGACATCCCCTCCGCCGCGAAGATCGTCACCGAGGAGGTCTTCGGCCCCGTCGCTGCTCTCTTCGTCGCGAAGAACAAGGAAGATGCCGTGCGCATCGCGAACGCGACGCCGTTCGGGCTCGGCGCCGCCGCGTGGACGCGCGACGAGGAGGAGCAGCGCTTCTTCGCCGATCGGATCGAGGCGGGGCAGGTCTTCATCAACGCGATGGTCGCTTCCGACCCTCGCGTCCCGTTCGGAGGAATCCGGCGCTCGGGCTTTGGACGCGAGCTCGGGCCGCACGGCATCCGCGAGTTCGTCAACGCGAAGACGATCTGGGTGGCGTGACGCGCGGCGTCACTTCTCGGCCAGCTCGAGCACCGCGTCGACGACGAGCGCGAACCGCCCTCGACCGGTCCGCTCGATGCGAACTTCCGGGCACTTCTCTTCGAGCCGCTTGCGCAGGAGGATGAGGCGGCTCTCGAGGTTGTCCTTGAACTCCGGAAGCCCGAGCGACTCGTCGAGCCGGAGCTCGCGGTTGGAGAACTCGGTCCGCCCCTCCCGGGACCAGGAGGTCAGCAGCTTCCAGAAGATACGCCCCGGCACGTTGCGGATCAGGTAGTCGTTGTCGATGAAGACGCAGTCGTCCGCGCGGTAGTACGTCATCGTCCTTCGACGCCGCGACGGCTCGCTCGGGGACGCGACCTCCGGCCGCGGCGGAGGCTCATCCTCGTCCTCCGCTTCGGGCTCCGACATCCGATCGATTCCCAGCGCGATCTGATTCGCGGCGACCTCGAGATAGCCCTCGTGCCACTCGTCGAACCCGGCGAGCCCGCGGCTCTCGGCAACGAGCACGCCGATGAGCTCGACGCCGACGGTGAGCGGAATGATGAGCGTGCTCTGCGCGTCAGGGAGTCCCGGAAGCGGAATCTCCGGCGCCACCGGATGGCTCTCGCGAGAGATCACTTCGCGCCGCATGGCGCGGCCGTAGCGAAGGCTCGAGTCGAGTCCTGCAATCCGGAGAATCCTCCGCTGCTTCGCCGCCGTGCCGATCAACCCTTCGCCGATCTGGACTTCGGCGCCGACGCCGCTCTCGCCGTAGCCGCGGCTCGCAACGGTCACCAGCCGGTCGCACGACGGCTCGGCGATGAGGACCATCGTGTGCTCGAAGCCGAAGTACCCGTCGAGCGCTTCGAGCACGGACGAGAGCAGCGACTCGAGATCCTCGGCTCGGTTGATCTGCTCCGAGACACAACGGAGCCCGCGGAGCTCGGTGCGGCGCCCCGCAGCAAGCGCTCTGTCGCTCGGGTCGTCCAGTGGCGGCTCGGCGAGAAAGCCTTCGACGATGTTCGCGCTGATCACTTCGAATACGTCGGCCGAGAGGAGGCGAAAGATGCCCGCCATCCCCGTCTGCGACGCGATCGCCTCGATGCGGACCGCCATCGAGTCGAAGAGCGGACCGATCGACTCGGAGCGCAGGAACCTGAGCCGGAGGCGGTAGGCCTGAAAGGTCAGAGGGTCGACGACCTGGGCGCAGGCGAGCGGGTTCGCGTCGAGGTTCTTTCGCGTCTTGTTGAAGAACTGACACGAGAGAGCGACGTGATGCTCGTCGACGTAGAACACCTGACTCACGTACGTGACGTTCGGTATCCCGTCGGCGTCGGCGGTGGAGACGATGCTCGGAATCACACCGAGAAAGCAGCGTGAAAGGTCCGCGAGCCGCGGTGGCGCCGTCCTGTTCATCGCAGCGGAATTCCAGCGTTAGGCCCGGGAGTCTGCTCGAAGAGCTGTTCGAGCTCGATCTCGATCGCGAACGCGGGCCAGTGGGCGATCGCGGTAATGCTCCTGCGCGGATACCCGAGATCGCCGAGCTCGTCCGCAAACGCCTCGAGCCGGCCGCGCACGAACTCCCTCTCGGAGTCGGCCGCGAGGCGGACCTCGCGAACTGCCCCCTTGATCTGGATCGTGCTGTGAGTCTGCGGCCGCGTGCATGCGACCGCGATGCGCCGCGTGGCAGCCACGTTCGCGATCGTCTCCTGGCTCGTCGCGACCGGAACGTAGACCGTGAACTGACGAAGCTCCCCGTCCGCGCGCATCGCGATGGCGCGGCACGACTCCGGCATCCGTGCCGGGCTTACGCTACCGACGATGATGGACACTCTCGGCTGGAGGTATTCCCGGAGCCTGGACTGGAGCATCGCGGGGATTATAGCTGGAGCGAAACGAGCGAAGCGAAACAGAACGACGCGCGACGGCTTGCCTCCACCCTTCTCCCCGCCTCGTCCGCCCGAACGCGGAACGGCCCGCATCGCTGCGGGCCGTCCAGTCGTTTCCAACGAGCCTAGAGCTCAGTCGAGCTTGACCGATCCTTTTGTCTTGTCGCGGCGCCACATCTCCTACGCCGCGTACTCTTCCTCGCACCCGTCCTTGTCGACCATGACGCAGGAAAGGTAGTCGGTCGCTTCGATCAGGACTGCGCGAATCGCCTTGCCGGCCGGCGTCTTGTCGTACTTGCCGAGGTTGCCGCCGAGACCACCCTTGTAGAAGCCGACGCCGATTCCGTAACCGCCCGAGCGCGCTTCGACGCTGCGAACGAACTCGATCGCGCCAGTCGTCGCGTTGATCACCCGCAGATCGATCGCGAGGTACGCGTCGTCCTTCTTGCCCCCGACGGAGATGCCGCGGAAGCTGAGGCCCCCGCCGCCGCCCTTGGTGTTCTCTTCGTACGACGCGACGCTGCCGGTGACGAGGTACTTCGCGCCGGTGAGCTTGCCGATCTTCGCGCCCGTTCCTTTCGAAACCGCGCCGGAAGCGGCGAGATCCTGCTCCTGCAGGACAGCGTTGAGTTTGGCCCGCTCGACCATCTTGAACTTGTCGGTCGCGGCAAGCTCGTTGGTCAGCATGTCGGCCAGATCGTCGCCGACACCTCCGGTCCACCAATAGGCTCCGGAGCGATTGTCGAACTCGATTACCGCCATGGACGGCTTGTCCTTCGCAAGGACGCTGCCGGTGACGAGAATGAGAGCCATTGCGAACGCCGTGACCACTGCTCGTTTCATTGGGATCCTCCGTTGATGGTTGCGTCGAAATTCTACCGCGAATCGCGATTGTGCGAAGAAAGCCGTAGCCGATGTGTGACCCTGCTCACGATTCGGAAAGGAAGGGGCGATCAGCCCTTCGCGGCGCTCGCCTTGGCGATTTCCGGATGCGGTTCGCGCGCTTCCTCGACCAGAAACCTGCTCGAGGCCGCGTCCCACACGAAGCCGCGCCCTTCGACCGCGATCGCAAAATTGTCGAGACCCTTCGCCAGCCGGCGGAACGTCTTCTCCACGTCGACGTCCGAATACATCGGGCCGTGATGGCCGGCGACGACGAGCAGATTCGGATCGCCCTTCGCAACGTTGGCCGAGTGCTCCTGCGAGCCGTGGCCGAAACGCTGCTCGGCGATCGTCGGGAAGTGCGAATCGTAGAGGACGAGATTCCCGCCCTCGGTCAGCTTCTTCTCCGCGTCGACCGTCCCGGGCCCAGGCTCGTGGTCGGAGATGTAGCAAACCACCGGGCCGCCTTCACGGCTGAGCCGGTAGCCGCTCGTCTGCACCACGCTCTTGTCCTCGGGCGTTCCGCTGTAATGATTGAGCGCGATGTTCTCGAGCTTCCAGTTGCCCAGCTCGAGCACGTCGCCGAACGAGAAGCTGATGAACTCGAGCCGCGCGACCGTGAAGCGCGCCAGCAGGTCGAGATCGACGAACGACGGGTGCTCGTAGCCGCGCTTGATCGCGTTGATCGCCTCGTCGAGGCCGATGATCCGGATCTCGAGGCCGTTGTCGCGCTCCCAGAACCAGTCGGCGTCTTTCAGCCCTTCCCAGTGATCGAGGTGTGCGTGCGTGATCAGAACGTAGATCCGTTTGACCACGCCAAACCGCCTCTGGCGATGGATTTCGTACGAAAGCGATGCGATGCCGAGGCCGGCGTCGAAGACGTACAGGTCACTGCCGTCCTGCAGCGAATAACAGGACGTGTAGTTCCCGATTCGCGATCGGGCGGGAATGAAGCTCTTCGAGCCACGACATCCCCACACGTCGAACCGAACGGTCCCGCCGAGAGCGCGTCCACCCTCACTCTTCGAAATTGTCGTTGCCTCCGATTGGGAGATTGTAGCCAAATCCTGCGAGAACGGAATAGCGGAGTTCGCCTGCCACCGTCCGGGCCAGTGGAGAGACCGCCCCGGAAATGGAGAAGCCCTGCCGGGGAGGCAGGGCTTCGTAATGGCTCCGGCAGTAGGACTCGAACCTACGACCCACGGATTAACAGTCCGTTGCTCTACCAACTGAGCTATGCCGGAACACTTCGGCGGCCGCGGAACGTAACAGAGCGCCCCCCGCCGAGTCAAGGCGCCAGAACCGCGCCCCGCCGCGGATTGTTCCAGTCTTCCCCGCTGCGTACCGGGCGGAATTGAGAATCGGAGAATTGAGAATTGAGAGAAGGCGCGGAGGTCGATTTCGGGCCACCAGCCTGGTTTCCTGGGAATGAGAGCCCCCGGAAGAACGCCTCCCCCGTCCCCGCTCCCCTCTCTCAATTCTCAATTCTCAATTCTCAATTAGAATCACCCGATGTCTCAGGAACTGGTCATCAACGCGACGAACCACGAGTCGAGAATCGCGGTCCTCGACGAAGGGCAGGTCGTCGAGCTCTGGGTCGAGCGCCAGAAACAGCGCACGGTCGTCGGCAACATCTACAAGGGGCGCGTCACCAAGGTGCTCCCGGGCATGCAGTCGGCGTTCGTCGACGTGGGCCTCG
>JAMPYE010000096.1 GCA_023700825.1 Thermoanaerobaculia bacterium
ATGAACTGCGAGCGCCAAGCCGCCACAGAGGGCATAGTCCACTTGGGCATCGTCGAGCGCCCGGACAAGTTGATACAGCTCCTCGCTGAGGTCGATCATCCTTCCCAGACTCGCAGACGCGAGCTCCTGAGCGTATCGTACGCCCGATCCGGGCGACGTGATCCGTCCGCACGACGCTCGCGTCGGGAGTCGGCGTCGCCTGTCCTCTAATCGCTGACGATCGCCGCCGCCGCCGGCCGGACTCCCTTGACGATCATCCCCGGCGCTGCGCGCTCCCACACACGCCTCGGCACGGCGACCTCGATCGTCGAGCCGCCGGCGCGCTTCACCACCAGGCGCCACGGGCCCACGGGCGCGCCGCGCGTCCCCTTGTCGGTCGCGCTGAAGATCGCCCGTCCCGCAGCGACGTGCGTGACCCAGCCGAGAGTCGACTGGTGCTTGCTCACGACCTCGCCCGACCAGTTCCGCTGGTAGGGCCCCACCCCGACGAGACGTCCCACGCTGTCGCCGAGAACGACGAGCGCCCAGATCCCCAGCACCGCGAGAACCACTCGTCCCCGACCCGTCCGGGCGAGCTTCCGGACCGCGTCCTGAAGTGCCATCCGACCCTCCCGCCGAGCCCGTCCCACAGGCCCGGCGCAGTTCTTGTATAGTACGCGCCGACCATGCCGAAACGCACCGATATACGCTCGATCCTCATCATCGGATCCGGCCCGATCGTCATCGGTCAGGCCTGCGAGTTCGACTACTCCGGCACCCAGGCCTGCAAGGCGCTCCGCGACGAGGGATACCGCATCATTCTCGTCAACTCGAACCCGGCGACGATCATGACCGACCCGGAATTCGCCGACGCGACCTACATCGAGCCGCTGACGGCTGAGACCGTCGAGCGCATCATCGAGAAAGAGAAGCCCGACGCGATCCTCCCGACGGTCGGCGGCCAGACGGCGCTGAACCTCGCCATGGCGCTCTACGAGAGCGGCGCGCTCGAACGGCACGGCGTCGAGATGATCGGCGCCAACTACAACGCCATCAAGACAGCCGAGGATCGCGAGCTCTTCAAGCAGCGGATGATCGAGATCGGGATCGACGTGTGCAAGTCCGCGCACGTCGCGACGGTCGACGAGGCACTCGCCTTCGCGCAGGAGATCGGCTACCCGCTCGTCGTCCGCCCCTCCTTCACCCTCGGTGGCAGCGGCGGCGGCATCGCCTACAACGTCGAAGAGCTCCGCGAAACCGTCGCGGGCGGCCTCCAGCTCTCCCCCATCCACCGCGTGCTCGTCGAAGAGTCGGTGCTCGGCTGGAAAGAGTTCGAGCTCGAGGTGATGCGCGACAAGGCCGACAACGTCATCATCGTCTGCTCGATCGAGAACTTCGACCCGATGGGCGTCCACACGGGCGACTCGATCACCGTCGCCCCGCAGCAGACGCTCTCGAACTTCGAGTACCAGGAGATGCGCGAGGACACGAAGCGGATCATTCGCGCGATCGGCGTCGAGACGGGCGGCTCGAACGTGCAGTTCGCGGTCGATCCGAAGTCGGGACGGCGCATCGTCATCGAGATGAACCCGCGCGTGTCGCGCTCCTCCGCGCTCGCGTCGAAGGCGACCGGCTTCCCGATCGCGAAGTTCGCCGCGAAGCTCGCCGCCGGCTACACGCTCGACGAGATTCCGAACGACATCACGAAGAAGACTCCCGCCTCGTTCGAGCCGACGATCGACTACGTCGTCGTGAAGATCCCGCGCTTCGCCTTCGAGAAGTTCTCGAAGACGAAGCCGCATCTCGGCTTCTCGATGAAGTCGGTCGGCGAGGCGATGGCGATCGGCCGCACGTTCAAGGAAGCGCTGCAGAAGGGGCTCCGCTCGCTCGAGATCGGCCGCTCCGGCCTCGAAACCAAGGGGATCACCGACTACGAGACGCTGCGCGACAAGCTGCGGACGCCGATCCCGGGACGCATCTTCGCGGTCGGCGACGCGCTGCGAGCCGGGATGACCGCCGAGCAGATCAACGAGCTCTCGGGCATCGACCGCTGGTTCCTCCGGGAGATGGAGGAGATCATCGCCGCGGAGAAGGTGATCGTCGCGCACGCCGAGGCAATCCGTGCTGGTTCGCTCGACGGGCACTACCTGCGCGCATGGAAGCGGCTCGGCTTCTCCGACGACCAGATTGCGAAGCTCGCCGGGGTGAAGGAAGACAAGGTGCGAGAGCTCCGGCACAGGCGCGGCATTCGGCCGGTCTACAAGCGAGTCGATACCTGCGCCGCCGAGTTCGAAGCTTCGACCCCGTACATGTATTCGACGTACGAGGTCGAATGTGAGGCTGCGCCGACGACCCGCAAGAAGGTCGTCATCCTCGGCTCGGGGCCGAACCGCATCGGGCAGGGCATCGAGTTCGACATGTGCTGCGTGCACGCGTCGATGGGCCTCTCGGAGATCGGCTACGAGACGATCATGGTCAACTGCAACCCCGAGACGGTCTCGACCGACTACGACACGTCGGACCGGCTCTACTTCGAGCCGCTCACGTTCGAGGACGTCATGGAGATCCTCGACGTCGAGAAGCCCGACGGAGTGATCGTGCAGTTCGGCGGCCAGACGCCGCTCAAGCTCGCCGGCCGCCTCGCCGCCGCGGGCGCGCCGCTCTGGGGAACGTCGGTCGACTCGATCGACCTCGCGGAGGATCGCGACCGATTCGGCAGGATGCTCGACGAGCACATGATCCTCGCCCCGCCGCACGGCTCGGCGAGGTCGGAAACCGAGGCCTTCGAGGTCGCCGCGCGCGTCGGTTACCCGATCGTCGTGCGCCCCTCCTACGTCCTCGGCGGGCGCGCGATGGCGATCTGCTACGACGCAGACGCCTTCCGGCAGTACATGCGCCAGGCGTTCGAGGCGGCTCCCGAGCACCCGATCCTCATCGACCGCTTCCTCGAGGACGCGTTCGAGCTCGACGTCGACGCGATCTGCGACGGGGAGCACGTCGTGATCACCGGTGTCATGCAGCACATCGAGGAGGCCGGCATCCACTCCGGCGACTCGACCACCGTCGTTCCGCCCTACGCGATCGCCGCGCGCGACCAGGACCGAATTCGAAGGCTGACCCATCAGCTCGCGAAGCTGCTCAAGGTCCACGGCCTGATGAACGTGCAGTACGCGATTGCGCAGGGCGAGCTCTACGTGATCGAGGTCAACCCGCGCGCGTCGCGCACCGTCCCCTACGTGTCGAAGGCGACCGGGATCGCCTTCGCGAAGATCGCCGCACGCGTCATGTCGGGACGGACCCTCGCCGAGGAAGGGCTCACGAGCGAGCCGAAGCTCACCAGCTACTTCGTCAAGGCGCCGGTATTCCCGTTCTCGCGCTTCCCCGACGAGGACCCGGTCCTCGGGCCGGAGATGAAATCGACCGGCGAAGTGATGGGCATCTCCGACTCATTCGGCGAGGCCTACGCGAAGGCGATGTTAGGCGCCGGGATCGTGCTGCCGCGTGAGGGACGGGTCTTCATCTCGCTCAACACGAACGACAAGCGGCCGACCGTGATCCCGCTCGTGAAGGAGCTGAAGTCGCTCGGCTTCGAGCTCGTCGCGACCAGGGGGACGCGCGACTACTTCCTCGCGCACGGCGTCGACGCCGAGCTCGTCCTCAAGGTCCACGAGGGGCGCCCGAACATCGTCGACATGATGATCAACGACAAGATCGACCTGGTGATCAACACCCCGCTCGGCCGCTCGGCCTTCTACGACGACACCTACATCCGCCGCACGTCGCTGCAGCGAGGCATCCCCTGCATCACCACCCTCTCCGCCGTCGCCGCCTGCGTCGAAGGAATGCGCGCCGTGCAGGAAGGCCGGGGAAGCGTGCGGAGTCTGCAGGAGCTGCACGCACGGTAGTCGTAGGCACGGCGTCCGGCCTTGCCCGCATTACCGCGAACTCCGCTCCTCACAACGTCACGAACAGCGACGAGATCACTTGTCGCTCTTTGCGGTCGACGGCCCGCCCCCGGCGTGCCCGTACTCGAGCATCCAGACATCCCATTCCTGCTCCGACGTCATACCAAACAGTGACCGGCCGTCACTCGAGAGCCGCAGGTCACCCACGCCGTCACCCAGCGAGCCGAGCGACCTGACTCTCCCGGTCTCGGCATCGATGATCTCCGCCGCGCCGGAGTTCCAATCGGCCAGCAACATTCTTCGTGAGTCAGGAAACCAGAAGACGTTCCACAGTCGCGAGAGATCCGCCAGTTTCCTGTAGCCCTTCCGCTCCACGTCGTACAGGTAGAGCGAAAGGGGGAAAACCCCGTTGCCGTCTTGTGAATACCCGACGACGGTTCGCCCGTCGGGCGACCACACATCGGGACCGAAGGTCGAGCCGTCCGGCAGCAAAGGAATCGACATCGGCACCAACGTCCGCTTCGAAGGCTCGTCGGCGAGCGAGACCGTTCCGGCGAGCTCGCCGGTTTCCTTGAAGACGACGAGCGATCGCCCGTCGGGAGAAGGCACCGCCCCCTGAAGGGCCTCTCCGAGTGACGGCAGCTCGCGCCGAGGCTGACTGCCGTCGACGCGAACGCTCCAGAGCTCTCGCGATCCCTTCGGCGCTATGTCGTAGTACAGCCTGGATCCGTCGGGCGACCACTTGAAGCTATCTTCACGCAGGACATCGTTCGTCAACAGGCGGCGCTCCCCGGTCGTGGCGTCGATGAGCAGGATGTCCCACTGAGGCTCGACTCGCGAGGAAGCGAACCACTTCCCATCGGGCGATGGTGCAAGAAACCTGAGTGCGGTGGTCATGCTGGCGATCGTTCGCGGGTGCGAAGCGATTCCGCCCGAGGACGCATCAAAATCCCACCCGAGCAGGTTCGATCCGCCAGTCGCATTCGCGAAGACGACTCGCCGGCCGTCCGGCGTCACGGATGGGGGCCCCGACAGTCCCGTCGACTGCATGCGCAGCCGCGGGGGCCCGCTCGCGACTCCGCTCTCCTCGTCCACCGGCACGGTCCACAACTCCCCCGATCCCCGGCGCGTGAACCAGATACCTTCGCGCGTCCACGCTGAGGGCACTCCAGACACTCCCTCCGTCGAGACTTCGATCGGCTCGCCCCCGCCCGCGGGAATCGTGAAGATGCGAGCGCTTTCAGGATCCGCGTGGCGCGACCCGGCGAACGCGATTCGATTGCCCGACGGCGACCAACTCAAGCCACGGTCCGGCAGCATGATGCCGCCGCCGTGGAAGTACCATCCTTCGAGGGCCTTCCGCGACGAGCCGCTCGCCGCATCGACGACCCATA
Source organism: Thermoanaerobaculia bacterium (assembly GCA_023700825.1). Taxonomy (GTDB): domain Bacteria; phylum Acidobacteriota; class Thermoanaerobaculia; order Gp7-AA8; family Gp7-AA8; genus JACPDH01. The sequence goes on from JAMPYE010000096.1 coordinate 5,279, forward strand.
GCTCCGCCGTTCTCGGATCGTAGTAAGTCGTGGACCTGCCTGCGGCGATGAGCAGTGACCGGCCGTCGGGCGACCACACCGGCGAATTTCCGAAGTCGGTGACACGGCGGACCGACTCCCCGGTCGCCCCCATGACGAAGATCCCGCCTCCGTCGCGCGCGGAGTAAAACGCGATCGAGCTCCCGTCCGGCGAGAACGACGGCGTGGCATCCACTCCGGGGTAGTCCTTCGTCAGGTTGATCGCATTCTCCCCGCCGATCCGGCGCACGAAGATGTCAGCCGTGAGGTTGCTTTGCGGGGCCGTTGCAGCGTACGCGAAGCTCGATCCATCGGGAGAGATGCTCGGCCCCCACTCGTTCCCTCGCTCCGTGGTGAGGTGGACGAGCTTCGGAACCGAATCCGGCCCCGGCGATGCCCCGGAGCTCTCATGCTCCGCCGCACGACGCGTGGCAACGAGCGCCAAGACGATGGAGGCGATCGTCGCCAGCGCCAGGCCCGCCACAAGGAGATTCCGCCGGCGATTCCGCCCGTTCGCGTCGTCGCTTCGTCCGCCCGATTCGGTCTCGACCTCCCTCGCGACGTGTCGCAATTCGTTCGCGACGTCGAGGGCGCTTTGCCAGCGAGCGTCGGGCTTCTTCTCGAGGCATCGCCTGACGACGCGGCCGAACGCGGCAGCGCCTTCGTCCGCGCCACGCGAAGCCCGATCGCTGCTCTCGAATCCCGACAGCGGGGGAGGCTCCTCCTTGAGGATCGCCGCCACGAGGCTCGCCTTCGTCGCTCCCTGGAACGCTCGCCGTCCCGCCGCCATCTCGTAGAGGATCGCACCCAGCGCGAACACGTCACTCCGCGCGTCAGGCGCGTGCTCCTCGACCTGCTCGGGCGCCACGTACGGGAGTGTCGACGCCCCTGTACCGCCGGCCTGATCGTGACGCTGTTGCGCGTCGCGCCTCTCGGTCGGATCGTCGACGCGCCCGACCACTTCCTGCAGGGCGCGATGCCGGCCCGCGCCGCTGTCCTCGAGAACCGACGCCGCGCTCCTGCCGAGCCCGAAGTCGAGCAGCTTGACTCCGCCGTCGCGCGTCAGGAACACGTTGCCCGGCTTCAGGTTGCCGTGGATCACGCCCTCCCGCTGCGCTCTGCCGAGCGCGTCGGCGACCGGAATGCCGATCGCCAGCAGCTCCGCGACGGCCATCGGCCCGCGCGTCAACCGCACCGCCAGCGTCTCCCCGTCCAGATGCTCCATCACGAGGTATCCGGCGTCGTCCTGATCGCCGACGTCGATGAGCGTGCAGATGTTCGCGTGCCCTAACGAAGCGACCGTCTTCGCGCAGCGATGAATCGCGCGCTTTCGTTCGGCGTCGTCCGCCAGCTCGGATGACAGCACCTTCACGGCGACCTGTCGGTCGAGCTTCGTGTCGCGCGCCGTGTAGACGTCGCCCGAGCCGCCCGAGCCGATCAGCCCGACGATCTGGTAGGGGCCCAGCATCGCGCCTGCGCGGAGGATCTCGCGCTCGCGCCGCGGCGCCGCCGTCGGCCTCGTTGCGCCCGATCGCTGCTCCCTCAGCGTACCGAGGTCGGTCAGCAGTTCCTCGGCCGACTGATAGCGCTGTGCGGGATCCTTGCGAAGGAGCTTCCGCACGATCGCGTCGAGCTGCGCTGGCACGTCGTTTCGCAGTTCGGCGAGTGCCGGTGGCGGCTCGTTGAGGATCGAGTACGCGACCGCCTGGACGTACTCGCCACGGAACGGCTTCGCCCCCGTGACGAGCTCGAAGAGGACGACGCCGAGCGCCCAGAGATCCGCCGGCGGCCCCACGGACTCCGTCCGCAGTTGCTCCGGGGCCATGTAGGCGAGCGTTCCCGGAGCCGCGTTCGATTGCGTGATCTGCGACGTGCCGGCGACCTTCGCGAGACCGAAGTCGACGATCTTCGCCACCGACTCGCTGGTGACGATCACGTTCGCCGGCTTGATGTCGCGATGAACGATCCCCACGGCGTGCGCCTTCGCGAGGCCGCGAGCGATCTGGGTGGTCAGGCGCAGCGCGTCCTCGATCGGTAGCGGCCCCCGTTCGATCTTCGCCCTCAGCGTCTCGCCGTCGTAGCAGGCCATGGCAATCCAGGCCTGCCCGTCGGTCTCGCCGACCTCGTAGACCGTGCAGATGTTCTGGTGATCGAGCTTCGAGGCGGCGCGCGCCTCCCGAAGGAATCGCTTTCGCGCCTCCTCCTCTCGCGTCATCTCGGGAGGCAGGAACTTCAGGGCGACCGGGCGACCAAGGGTCAGGTCTTCGGCTTTGTAGACCACGCCCATTCCGCCCTCGCCGAGCGCCTCCAGCACGCGATAGTGCCCGACGGTGCGGCCGATCATCGGCGCGGATCTCCTGCCGCCGCCCGCGCGGAGACGAGCCTTCCCCTGTCGGGAGCCCACTGCTCCCGACACACCTGGAGGCAGGTCTGCGCGCTGGTGCAGCCGTTCATCGCACGACTCCGGGTCGATTCGGGGGATGTCGAGAGAATATTACGCCGAATCGGTCGCAATGGACGCGGATCGCCCGTGGGGTCAACGCGTCTCTGTAGCCAGCGCGTTCGTGTAGCCAAGGCGCCACGCCCTGGCCGGTTACGGAGAGCCTGATTCACTGGCACGACTCCAGGGCCCGAGGCCGGCGGCGCCCGCAGGCCCACACGGCCAGTTTTGTTACACCAGCGAGTTGACCTAACGGGAAGCCCGCAGCCGACCTTGGGTTCGACCGGCTCGACCTACCTCGCATATGCCGGAGCCCGCCGTTGCGCCGCGTCTACTTCGCGCTCCCGAAATCGAGCATCCAGATATCCCACTCCTGGTCGACCGTGACGCCGTACAGCCAGCGCCCGTCGGGAGTGAGTTTCAGATTCCCGACGCCCGCCCCAACGCTGCCGAGCGATTTGATCCTGCCGGTCACGCTGTCGATGAGCATCACGTCGCCATCATTCCAGTCGAGCAGGAGGATCCGTCGCGAGTCTGGAAGCCAGAAGCAGTTTCTCCGGCGTTCGAGGTCCGCGAGTTTCTTGTACGTTCCGCGCTCGACATCGAACAGATGGAGCGCGGGCACAGGAACTCCGTCGGCTCCTACTGGATACCCTGCGATCCAGCGTCCGTCCGGCGACATTCCGTACCATGCGAACTCCCATTCCTTGCCGACCCTCGGAAGCGGCTTCATACGGCGCTGGGGGGGCGCGGCGGTGAAATCGACGATTCCGTACGCCCTGCTCGGTCCCACGGCGACATAGAGCGCGCGTCCGTCGGGGGATAGAATCCAACTCTGCAACTCTCCTTCGGGAAGCCTTCCGAGCTCACGCTCGCGGTGGCTGCCATCGACGCGAATGCTCCAGAGTTCCCTCGAGCCCTCCGACGCCATGGAGAAGTAGAGCTTCGAGCTGTCGGGGGCCCACTCCAGGCTGTCCTCCCGCAGCGCGTCGTTCGTCAGGAGGCGTGTCTCTCCCGTCACCGTATGGATCAGCACAATGTCCCACTGCGGGTCGAGCCTGACCGCGGCTATCCACTTGCCGTCCGGAGAGACGATCGAGCCAAGTTGCACCGTTCGACTGCTGCGGAACACGGTCTCCCGAAAAGCGGAGATACGCTCCGTCGAAGGATCGAAGCTCCAGCGGAGGAGGGTGGATCCGCCCGTCGCATTCGCGAACACGACACGCCTGCCGTCGGGTGAGGGCGATGCGAAGCTCGAGATGCCGGTCGATTGCATCAGCAGCCTCGGTGCGCCCCGCGCTCTTCCCGTCTCCTCGTCCACTGCGATACGCCACAGTTCTCCGGTGCGGCCCCTGGAGTACCAGATTCCCTCGGCCGTCCAGCCGAAGGGAAAGCCCTCGATTCCCTCGGCCGACACCTCGACCGGATCGCCGCCGCCCACCGGCATCGTCCAGAGATGCTGCGCTCCCGCCTTCGAGCCGCGGGAGGCAGAGAAGACGATCCGCTGGCCCGACGGTGACCAACACGTCGGGGGACTGCCCCACCATGGACCTTCGAGGGGCCAACTCTCGAGGAGCTTCCGCTTTGCCCCGCTCGCGACTTCGACGATCCAGATGTCTCGGGTGCCGGTGCTGTAAGAGTCCGAGCGCCCACCGGCGGTCACCGAGAGCCATCGCCCGTCGGGTGACCAACTCGGCGAACCTCCGAAATCGGTCAGGCGACGGACCGATTCACCGGTCGCTCCCATGATGAAGATTCCGCCTCCGTCGCGCTCCGAGCGAAATGCGATCGAGTTCCCGTCCGGAGACATTGCAGGCATCATGTCGTGGCCGGCAAAGTCCTTCGTAAGATTGACCGCGTTCTCCCCTCCGACGCGACGGAAGAAGATGTCGCCGCCCCGAAATGGATACTCTCCACCCTGATAGACGTAGCTCGAGCCATCCGGAGAGATGCTCGGCCTCCACTCGTTGCCGCGCTCCGACGTCAGTTGCACCAGCTTCGGTGGTGGTACCGGCTCGACTGCCACGGTCGAAGAATCGCGTCCAGCGGGCCAGCCGGCAATGGCGAGCGTCGCGAGAATCGATACGATCGCGGTCATTGCCACCGCGCCAGCGACAAGCTTCCACGCGTTGCCTCGCTTTCGATCCACCGATGGCGTCCGCCCGGAGTTCGAGGCGAGCTCGACGACACTGCGCAGTTCGTTCGCGATGTCGAGCGCGTTCTGCCAGCGGCGGTCGGGGTCCTTTTCGAGGCAGCGCCGGACGACACGCCCGATCGCGATCAAGCGTTCGTCCGACGCGAGTGAACGCCCCGCCGCCGCGTCCGCCCCGAACGACGATCCTGGTTGTCCCTTGAGGATCGCGGCGACGATGCCTGCCTTCGTCGTGCCGTCGAACGCGCGGCACCCCGTCGCCATCTCGTAGAGGATTGCGCCAAGCGAGAAAATGTCGCTGCGTGCGTCGGCCTCGCCGCCTTCGACCTGCTCCGGCGAGAGATATCCTAGCGTGTCGCCGATCGGGCCCGCCGTCTCGGACGGTCGTTGCGGCCGCAACGTAGCTGTAACCCTGTTCTCCGTCGGAGCGTCCGCGCTCGCCGCGCCTGTCGAGGCAGGACGAGCACGTCTCGATGAAGTCTCGTCGAGCAGCGATGCGATCGGTCTCCCGAGACCGAAGTCGAGCACCTTGACTACGCCGTCGGCCAACAGCATCACGTTCGTCGGTTTGAGATTGCGGTGAATCACGCCTCGCTGGTGCAACTTCCCCACTGCCTCGGCGATTTGTATCCCCGCCTTCAACAGTTCCTCGATCGTCAACGCACCCCGCGCCAATCGCTTCGCGAGCGTCTCCCCTTCCAGGTACTCCATGACGATGTAGCTGGAGCCTTCCCGTTCGCCGGCATCGAACAGCGTGCAGATGTTCGGATGCGAGAGCGACGAGAGCGTTTTCGCCTCGCGCAGGAAGCGCTGCTTCGTCCCGGCGTCCTCCGAGAGCTCCGGGCCGAGTAGCTTGATCGCCACCTGCCGATCGAGCCGCGTGTCGCGCGCTCGATACACATCCCCCGCTCCGCCGGAGCCTAACGGCTCGACGATCTCGTAAGGCCCGATCTTCGCTCCCGCGCAAAGCGGCTCGAGCTTCCTGTCCACTCCTGGCCCCGACCTGGTGCCGCCCGAGGCAGGCGCCCGCAGCGCGTCGAGCTCGGTGAGCAGCTCGTCGGCGGCTCGATATCGTTGCAGGGGGTCCTTTCGCAGCAGCTTCTTCACGATCCGGTCGAGCTCTGCGGGCGCATCGGCGCGCAGCTCGGCGAGCGAACGCGGCTGCTCGTTGAGGATCGCGTAGGCGATCGCCTGCGCAAGCTCGCCGCGGAAGGGTCTCTGTCCCGTGAGGAGCTCGAACAGGACGGCGCCCAACGCCCACAAGTCGGTCGCTGGTCCCACGCTCTCTCCTCGCAGCTGCTCCGGCGCCATGTAAGCGAGCGTACCGAGGGTCGCGGTCGACTGCGTGATGTGGGTCGCGCCATCAAGCTTGGCAAGCCCGAAGTCGACGATCTTCGCGACGCCCTCGCGCGTCACCATCACGTTCGCCGGCTTGATGTCGCGGTGAACGATGCCCGCTGCGTGCGCCTTGCTAAGCCCCCTCGCGA
>JAMPYE010000097.1 GCA_023700825.1 Thermoanaerobaculia bacterium
ATGGCGGTTCCTCTTGAGGCAATGACGACGTCATCGCATTCCCCGCTTATGCCACGGTGACGCGGGCGGGTGGAGGGCCGCGCGTGTCTTATGTGGCGCGGCATCGCGTAGGACAAAGGAAGGGCGATAAGGAATGCACACGCCGAAGGCGGTCCCCAAATCGACTGGGAATTCTTGTCCAGTTAGCGTATGACCAACCTGATGCCAATGCTCTCCTTGTCCGTTTCCGGCGCGGCCGTTGCGGTCGCTCTGGCGACCACGTTCGCCCTGGTCGTCGTCCTTGCCTCGATTCTGGGGATGAGGCGACGCCGTCAGGCTCGGCTCCAAGGGGCGGTTGCATCAACGGCGTCCGAGGTTCGGGCGGCCCAGTCACCAAAGATCGTCATCTTCTACTCTTCGATTGGCTACGGACACATCAGTGCCGCGCAAGCCATCCAGGACGAAATCGGGAGGCAGTACCCCGCTGCCCATGTGCTGCTCCAGGACATTCGGGCGTTCATGCATCCGCTCTGGCGGAGGATCGACGAACGGCTGTACTGGTTCGTCGCCAACAGTCTGCCGGAATGCTTCGAGTACCTGTTTCGCTCGACGCAGGCGCGCGGCAACTGCGTCCCCTCCCTCGCATTGCTGCCCAGCGACTATCCGGAAGAGAAAGTCCTCGCATATCTGGCGGCGCAAGCGCCGGATGCTGTGATTGCCACCCACTACGGGGCGGCGCAAGTGCTGGGGACGTTGCGTCAGCGGGAACTGTTGCCGAACATGAGAATTGGCTGGCTGCACACGGATTTTTTCGAGGGATACCTTCCGCGCATCTCGATGTGCATCGACCGCACCTTTCTTGCCCACGAAGAACTCGAATCACTCTGGCTCGCGGCCGGTGTTCCGCCCGACCGGGTTGTCGCCAGTGGGATGCCGGTGCGCATTCCGGCGACCGAACCGGAGGGGCGGCAGATCGCGCTCGCGCGGCTCGGACTGGCCCCGGGCACGCCCACCCTGCTGCTCACCGCCGGCAAGGAGGGTGCTGCCGATTATACCGCCGTGGTCGAGGGTATCGCCCGCCATTGCCAGGGCCGCGTGCAGATCATCGCCGCCTGCGGGACGAACACCAGACAGCAGGCCTCGCTCGCAGACCTGCAGGAACACTTGCCGCCGCGGGTGGCGCTGAAGGTGCTTGGGCTCCTTCCCCAGCATGAGATGGCGTCGTACATGCGCGCCGCCGACCTGCTGATCACCAAGGCCGGCGGCATCACGCCGTCCGAGGCATTCGCCATGGGCACCCCGACGCTCCTGCTCGACATCGTTAGCGGCCACGAGCGGGAAAACGCAGCGCTATTCGTCCGCCTGGGTCTCGCCGAACTTGTCGCGCACCCGGACCAGGCGGGCAAGCTGGCGGCGGATATCCTCTCGGACCCGCGCAGAAGGGAGGGAATGCTCTGCGCCCAGCACGAATTCCGGGAAGGCGCCAACATCGCCATGATCGCTCAGTTCGCGCTCGACGATTCCTTCACCCCGGCCTGCCCGCCTCCCGATTTCGGCGTCGAGAACGGCACGCCCGCCCTCGATATCGACGAGGCTCTGGCGCGGCTCGATGCCGAAGCCCCGGCCGAGGTCGAGCTGCTCCTCTCCTATGCGACCTCGCAATCACTGCAGCGTATCGTGCTCGAAAACCCCTTCGGGCATCTTGCCATCCGCGTCAACGACACCGTCTACAGCGCCAACTACCTCGCCGATCGTTCGATCGACCCCAATCTGCTGCAGCACATGAGCCTCGCGGAATACCTCTATGGCGTGCAACGCCCGGCTTGCTCCCAGGTGCACACCAATACATACGGTATGGCTTATGGCCGGGACACGCTGGCGATCAGGGTTGCGGGCATCCAGGAAGGCTGCACGACGGCCATGGTGGCCGAGGCGCATCGCATCGAGGATGGGTTTCGGGACGGCACCCTGCGCTGGGACAGGAGCGATTTCAATTGCGCACACGTTGTCGCGCGGATGCTCCAGGCCGGCGGATATGGCGACCACTCGCTGTTTGACCGGCTGGCTCTGCCTGCCATGCCGCTGGACTTGTTCGAGCGGGCGCGTGCGCTGTTCGAGGAAGACGCTTCGTTGAAGGTGGACCTCGTGGCATACCGACAGGTGCCGGGTTCGCGGGCGAGCTATCGTTTCTCCCGCTTTCCGCTCTCGCTCGGGCAGCCGCTGCGCTCGGCCGCGCAGGTGCTGAGTGATACGCCGCGCGATCCGCTCGAAGCGGCGGTGACCAGACAGGTCACCGCCTATCTGGGCGACCGGCGCCTCTACGTCGAGGACTTGCGGATGCGCGGGTCAACCTCCGAACGCGATGATCCGCTCCTCCTCGACCGGCTGCACCCGAGCCTGGAGAAGGCACTCGTCGTCGACCTACGGCGCCTGCTCGCGGTCTACGCAAGCCTACCGGTCAAGAAGATCGATCGGCTAAATGATCGCTACACCGCGTGCGTGCTACGCCCCCTCATCGATCACGGCCTGGAACTCGCACGGCTGGCCACCGAGCGCGCCGAGGAGATCCTGCTTTACCCCCAAGCGCGCCGCCTGAGAACGCTGTTCACCCAGCTCGTGAGCGATTACGGGCGAATCCGCGCACGGCGCTGGCAAGCGCGTCAGGTGGAGGCCTACATGGGGCGGCTATGGGCATTCGAGTCCGCAGTCCGGCGGGAATTCTCCCGGCTCGGTGCAGTGCGGACCGGGCGAGTATGGGCAACGTGGCTCGCGTTGCCGGGCCGCGGGATGAAGCGCCTGTCGCGACGCAACCGGGCCGGAATCCTTCGCGCCGCGTCTGTCCCGAGGCGCATCGGTGCCAGACGGGTTCGAACGAGTCGACGCAACGGTGTGGGTTGAAGATCGGAATCTCATCGATGGTGCGATGATCGGGTACGGCGTGTCCGGACACCAGATGTCGGTTCAGTGCAACGAAACGACAATACGAAAAGCGCCTACAGTGTGTGGGCATCTATATGAGAAGTCTATGACGTTATGATGACGACTGAATCACGAGCACCCAAGATCGGCTTGGCGCTAGGCAGCGGCGGTCCGAAAGGATTGGCGCACATTCGGTGTCATCAAGGTGTTGAAAGAGAACAACATTCCGATCGATTTCATTGCTGGTTCAAGCATTGGAGCCATTGTCGGTGGCTTCTACGCCGCCAACCTGGCTGTCGAAAGACTGGAAACGATAGCGCTTGATACTAATTGGAGGCTGATTCTCTCTTTGTTGGACCCCTCCAAAACTATGAAGCGCGACATCTTCTGGGACGGCGCATGGAGCGACGCGGCGGAGAGTTGAGGTGCGGTTCTAACGTCGGCCCCGCCCCGCACGAAGGAGACCCCTTCTGAGCCTTCGGAAGAGACTCGTTGAGGTCTGCTTGCAGTTTCCTCCCTGTATGCGACAGGCGCACCTAGGCCTAGGTGCGCAGTGGGAAGAAGCGCGGCAAGGAGAGCAACAACGCCGGCGATCAGGATGGAAAAGCCAACGATCTGCCACGCTTTTCTTCGATCGAATGCGCGGAATTCCGCCTGCTGAACTGTGTCGGTCGCGCCGAGGTCTGGCCCGACATTGAACAGCGAGGCAAAACCGAAATATGCACAGAAGTGCATGGTGGCCTGCAGAAAACCGGAAGCGGAGACTGCTGTGGGAAAGAACAACGTTAATCGCCAGAGCGGGGGAACATCGAACCAGATGAAAAATCCCACGAGAAAGATCGTGGCAATCAGACCACCCCAGCCGACCTGACGTCGTGTGGCAATCTCTGCAGGGCCGATATTACAGACGCCGGGAATGTATGAGACCGCATTCATGAGCATGCTGGGGTGACAACGTCGCGCGCGTTACTCAGAAACCGAGCGGCTCCTCGACGAATATGATGGTGATACGGTCGGGAGCGAATGGCTCCCCGTGAATAATAAGCGTCTTCCCGCGGGCCGTTCCCGGGAAGCCCAAGCCTTTCATGCGGGCGTCCTCTTTCGCGTAGACCACTGTGTCGATGCGCTGGAAGGCGGCGGTGAGGTCCGGCACGATCTTGTTCGTGCTCACGACGAGGACGAGCTGCCCAGCCGCCGCGTAGCCAGCGATGCGGCTACCCGACGCGTCCATGAGGACGATCTGGCCGTCCTGCGTCACCGCTGCTGCACTCCCGAGAAACCAGTCCGCAGTGGCAGAGTGGCGGCGCAGCACGTGACGCGTAGCCTCTTCCGGCTCGGCGGTGATTTGGTTCTTGCGGAAGCCCGGCTGTGCATCGAGCCAGGCGCTGGCGCCGATCTCATCGAGCGTCGTCGAGCTGCCGGCCATGACGTCCGCCTCATGCGGCAGGAGCTCCTTGAGCTTCGCGAGGGCTGCGCTCCGATCTGCCACGATCGCGGCAGAGATGTTGTGCTCGGCGAGAGCGGCGACAGTGGCATCCACGACGGAACGCTTCGGGAGGTCGATCATGGTCAAGAGGGTGAAAGGAACTCCACTATACCCCTCAGAAGCCTCTGGTCAATCTGTTCAACGAAAGTCGCCCGGGATCGACAACCCTTTTCAAGGAACAACATCCTGGCGCATCACAGTTAGTGGTCTATTCATGGGCAGCGGGAAACGGGTGACACTCTGTCGTCAGTGACACTCTGTCGTCACCCGCCGCCCGAGAGACGTGAATTTTCCGGGTTAGTTATCGTTGGATAAAGCTAGCCTAGAAGAGATCGCGCTCCCTGATCAGAACGACGAACAGGGTCGGGACGATGAAAAGCGTGAAGAACGAAGAGAACATGAGTCCGAAGATCATCGAGCCGCCGAGCGCCGTCCACGTATCATTGGAGAGCGTGATCGGGATGATGCCGACGATCGTTGCGATGGACGTAATGAAGATCGCCTCGAGTCGGGAGCGACCGGCGTCTACGACGGCGTCGATGAACGGGATGTCGTTTCGGAGGTTCAGATTCATCTTGTCGATGAGGATGATGGCGTTCTTCACGACGATGCCGAAGAGGGCGACGATCCCGATGAGCCCCGGGAAAGAGAGCGGAATGCCCGTGACCGCGAGTCCCCCGAACACGCCGATGAGGGCGAGCGGAATGGTGACGAGAACGATGCCGGCCTTTCGGAAGGAGTTGAACTGGATGACCATCGTGGAGACGATGAGAAGCCCGGCGAGCAGCATGGCTTGCAGGATGGATGCGACCGACTCGGCATTCTGCTCATTCTCTCCTCCGTAGGTGATGGCGTACCCCTCAGGGAGCGGCATGTGCGCAATGCCCTTCTGGAAGGCTGCGACGACGTCATTCGGACGGACGGCCCCTTCGACACCCGCGGAGAGCAGGACGACGCGCTTCTGATTGATACGCGTGATCGTGTCGACGGACGGCGTGAGCTGAACGGTCGCGACGTCCTTGAGCGCCACGGCCTGGCGACGGTTATTGAGGAGCGCAAGGTTCTGGACGTCCTCGAGATCTTGGATAGCATCAGCTGCGACGCGCGCCGTGACGTTGATTTCCTTCCCGTCGCGCAGGACGGTCGTCACCGTCGATCCCGAGATCGCCATGCGAAGGAGCGAGCCGACCTGCGCCGCTGTGAGGCTGTACAGCTCGAGCCGGGTCTGGTCAACGGTAAAGGTATACTGCGCTGGCGCGTTCTTCAGCGAGCTGTCGGGGCTGAGGACTCCCGGGATACCCTGGAGAACAGGGAGGCGCTCCTGCGCGAGACGATCCAGGGTTTGGAGCTCGTCGCCGCTAATGCGCGCCTCGAAGGCGGCGCCCGTCGACGGACCGCTGCTGGCGTCGTTGATCGTCACTTTCGCGGTCGTGATGTCTGCGAGGTCTTCCCGCATGAGCTTCGAGATCACGTAGCTCTTCCGCGTGCGCTCCTTCGCCGGGAGGAGGTTCACGGTGATTGACGCGATGTTCGACTTCGACTGGCTGATTCCTGAGGAGAGCCGTTGCCCACCTCCTGAGAACGTCCCGACGAGGGCAGACGTGCTCTGCACCTCGGGGTACGTCTGCAGGCGCGGCTCGATCGCGCGAACGATTGCGTCCGTACTCGCAAGGTTCACGCCGATTGGTCCCTCGATGTTCACGTAGATAGTGTCCGCATCCGCAGCAGGGAAGAACTCCGTTGGGACGGCTCCGAGCAGTGGGAGGCTCACCGCTCCAGCGAAGAGGAGAGAGACGCCCGCGAGCGTCAGACCACGAGAGAGGCGCGTCGCCAGGATTGCGCGCAGCGTTCTCTCATAGAGAGGAAGGACGGCATTGAAATGGATGACGCCGTGGAGGAGGCGATTGAAAAATCCCGTATTGTGCGACGCCTGCTCGCGGAGCTTCGCCTTGATCGCCTCGTCGTCACGATGCTCCAGCGCTGTGAGGTCCGCATTGCGGCGGAGGACGGGGCGGAGCCGTAACGCCCAAAGCACGACGAGGATGAGTGCTGCCGCGATCCCGAGAGCCGCGAGCCAGAGCACTCCATAGGCGACACCTGCGCCGCCGAGGCAAGCCGCGCCGAGGACGATAAGCCAGTAGTAGAGTGGCGTGAGGCGAATGCGTTCCAGGGCCGCAGCGAGTGGGTGGTTCACCATCAGGGCAATGATGAGCGATGCGATGAGGGTCGTCGAAACGGTGATCGGGATGGAGCGGATGAAGAGGCCGATGATGCCCGATGACATGAGCAGCGGGAGGAATGCCCACACGGTAGTGAGCGTCGTTGTCGTGAGTACGACTTTGAAATCATCCAGGACAAGGAGGACGGCCTCCTCCGGCGTGAACTTCCCAGAGTTGAGGTACTGTTTCGTCGCGGAGACGACGACGATGGCGTCGTCGACGAGTAACCCGAGCGCGAGGATGAGCGAGAACATCGAGAGGAAATTGAGCGTCAGGCCGGTCGCGCGCATCGTCGCGAACGTCACGAAGAAGACGAGGGGAATCGCGAGCCCCGCCACGAGCGCCTCCTTGAGTCCCACGATGAGGAAGAGGAGTCCGCCGACGAGGATGATCGTGAGGATGAAGTCGTGAATGAGTTGGTCGAAGTCGCGACGGATTATGTCTGACTGATCCACGATCGTCGTGGCCACCGTTCCCGGCGGGAACGACTCCTGCAGGCGCTCCACGGCCGCTTTCCCGTCATCAATGGTCTGAATGACGTTCCCGCCGACCTTCTTGATGAGGCTGAGCGTCACGGCGTCCTGCGACGACTTCCCCTGCAGTGTGAGGCGCGAGAGGATCGTGCGCTTCACACTCCGCTCCGTGACGGTCGCGACATCCCGCAGATGCACCAGTGATCCTGCGTCGCTGTGCACAAGAGCAATGGCGCCGAGCGTGACCGCAGAGAAGAAACGAGCGTCGGTCCGCACGGTGTATGTATAGTCCGTCCCTTCAAACGTACCCGCCGGAATGACGAGGTTCGTCGCTTTCACCACGGCGTTCGCCTGATCCGCAGTGAGACCGTAGCCCGTGAGTCTCTTCGGATCGTAGGCGATGTCGAACTCCGTCGTGTCACCGCCGGAGATGCGCACTTCGCGCACCCCGCTGATCTTTTCGAGTTCATCCTTGAGGTTGTCCGCTGCACGCCGGAGGTCCAGCCCGCTCGCTGGCCCAGAGAGTTGAATCGACCAGATGGGCGCGTCGTCGATCGAGATCTCGCGAACGATCGGATCCAGTGCATCTGTGGGCAGGTTCCCCTTGATCGACGTGACTTGGTCGCGGAGGCTGCGGATCGCGTCGTCAACGCTCTCACCCGCTTCGAATTCGACCGTCGTCACGGAAAGAGAGTTGCTCGTGTTCGACGTGAGCGTCTTGACACCCTTCAGCCCCGAGATGCCGGTCTCCACCTTCTTCGTGACGAGCTCCTCCATGTCCGCCGGCGACACGCCTGGGTACGTGACAGCGACAATGGCAATGGGGATCTTCACCTCCGGGTTCGACTCTCGCGGTAACGCGAAGAATGACACGAGCCCGGCGATCGTGATGAGGACGATGAGGAGGATGACGACGCGGACGTTCGAGACGAAGAAGTTCAGGAAGGAGTTCCGGAGCTCCGGATTGAAGGTGAGCTTTGAGAGGTAACGCTCGTCGGATGACTGCTGGCGGTGCGGATCGTCTGTCACGTGCGCGGTGGGAGTGAGGGGCGATTCAGCGTCGGCGTCGACGACGGAAACGACGACGGCACCGTGGTCTCGGACGCACTCACAGTGACAGAAGCGCCTTCAGCGAGCAACGAGGATCCACCCAGGACGACCTGGGTGGAGGGGGGTGCGTCGATCTCGACCTCGACGACCTCGCCCACTATGCGGACGACCGTCACGGGGAGTTTGGCGACCTTCCCGTTCTTCACCGTGAAGACGGTCGTCTCATTCTGGCTGATCGTGAGGGCCTGCAACGGGAGAAACGCCGTGCCGCTCGGGCGTGTGGGGACTCTTCGGAGCTGGAGCGTTGCATCGACAACCACACCGGAGGCGAACCCTGCGGCGTTCGCACCGAGCGTCGCTTCCACGGAGAACTTCCGCGTCTGCGGGTCTGCGGTCGGGGCGATGCGGGCGATGGAGGCCTCGAGGGAGTCACCGCTGCGCGAGCGGATCGTCACGGGCTGCCCGAGCATCAGCCCCGCGAGATCGTCCTCATCGACGCCGAACGTCGCCTTGAGGGAGCGCGTGTCGCTGAGCGTCGCGACAGGCGATCCCGGTGCAACCGTGTCTCCCGCGCTCACGAAACGCTTCGTTACCGTCCCACTCAGGGGCGCGCGGATCGAGAGGAGAGAGAGTTGGTAGCTCGCCAAGTCGAGTTGCCCTTGCGCGAGATCGATCTGCGTTCTGATGCCGTCGAGCTGACTCGCGCGCCCCTGCTGGGTGAGTGCCAGGGCCGCGGCAGCGTTCTGCATCTGCAAGTCGGCGAGCCGCACCTGGATGCGTGCTGCATCGAGCTGTGCAGTCGCGCCTGCCCGAGCAATCTGTACGGCGTTCGTCGCGAGAGCCTCGCCGCTGGCAGCGGCGTTGCGCTGCGCGTTACCTCCGATCTTCGCCTGTTTCTCCCCGCGCACGGCAGCATCGAGTTGAAGCTCCGCGTCCTTCACCGCGATGTCGAGGGAGTCACTCACGACGGAACTCGTCGCCTCGACGCCGTACAGCCCCTGGAGGATGCCGGTTAGTTGCGTGATGGAACCGGAAGCTTGCGCCTGCGCCCCACCGACGGAACTGCGGATTGACGTGAGGGATGTGGCCCCCTGGGCCGCGACGAGGGGCAGTGCTATCGTTGGAGTCGTGGCCTCGAGCATGAGCTTCGTCGCGTCGAGCGCACTTTTCACCTGCCCGAGGATGGCGAGGCCATTCTGGACGTCGCTCGTGGAGCCGCCGAGACCTCGATTGCGAAACGCTGTCGCAGCCGTCCACGCCGCCGTCATCTGCGCCTGAGCTGTCGTCTTCGTGGCGGGGTCCTGATTCCCGAGATCGCTAGCGTAGGCAGGGGTGATGCCGCTGCCGATGATGAGCCCCGTCTGGAGATTCGTGCTGTCGAGAAGCGTCACGGCGAGTGCGCCCGTCGCAGCAAGCGTCGTGCGTGCGATCTCCTGGAGGTCGTGCAGAGACTGTTCTGTCGCGGCGAGCTTCTGATCGCGGTTCTGCTCGGCGAGGTCCAGGCCGTTCTGTGCACGCTCCACTGCCACGGCGACGGTTTCGGTGGCAGCCGTCGCGGCGGCGTTGGCGTTGCGATGGCCCGTACGGGCCTGGTCCACAGCGAGCTCCGCTTGACGGATTGTGTACTCCGTCGTCGCTTCGGAATTACGGAGTGCAGTTGACGCGAGCTCGCGTGCCGCTTTCGCTTGCGCAACGGCCACCTCTGCCTGCTTCACCTGGGCTGCGGTCGACCCCTCTGCGTTGTTGAGGGCGCGCATGCCGTTCATCTTCCCGCGAAAGGCGCTCTGGGCGGAGATGCGGTATGAGTTGTCCTTCTCCTCGTCGATGGAGGCGAGTTGGGCCTCGCGGTCGATGCGATCCCCGAGTTCGAAGGCTACATTCGTCACCGTTCCAGCTATCTTGGCGACAACGACCACATCGCGGTCCGACGTGATCACTGCCAGGTATGTGACGTCGGAAACGAGTGCCGCTCCCTCGGCGATCGTGCGAACCGTTACGGGGATCGGCGGCTTCTCCGCCCTTACCGGAAGCTCGACGACCGTCGGCGCTCCGCAGCCTGAGAGGAGCGTGAGAGTACCGATGAGAAGGACTGATGCTCGCCGCCGAGGGTGCATGGGTGACGCAGGGTGCATGGGTGACGCAGGAATGAAACAACGCGGGAGAGACAGCAAAGTACCCATGAGGGAAAGGGATGTCAACTGTCGTCGTACAGTGCCTACATAGCGAAGTCTCAAACCAACGCTGCTCTTCTCGTCTCACCAGTTCGAGCTGCGCCCGGTGCCACCCACCGGTGAGCTGTAGAAATGGTTGGACCGAATCGGCGCAGCCAACCTACCGAATTCGACTACGCCCCGAATCGGGCTAACACTATCGTTTGTGGACGTTCCGAACGTAACAATGAGGGCACATACCACCTCATCGATGACGGAGCGACTGGATCGCGACACGAATGAGCATCCTTCGGAGAGAGAAGGATCCCCAGCACCGTCCGCAACGGCCACTCGGCCAGACGGATCTCTGGTTGCCGCCTGGAGTGCGCCATCGCGTCTCGCGTTTCGAAACAGTAGCGTGCGATAGCGTGCGACGCGATTCCGAAATCTGGTTATGTCACGACTTTCCAGTCGATCGCGGAGTCTCGACGCCTATACGTGCAAGCGTGGTGTGTGAGGCCTCTGCCTCGATATGGCTTCCGTCGGCGGTGGTGTCCGCGTCCCGCACGCTGGAGCACCCCATGCTGCACGAGTGGGATCATGGCAAGCGAGAGGCCACGACCGACTTCGTACGCCTTCAGGGATACAGCGATGACTGGATGCGCGCAAGACCCTCCGTCGCGACAGCACTGTTAGGCCGGAGCGTGCGTCCGGGTGCCGGACGGTTGTAGGCGTTGTGCGAACCTGCATCGACTCTCGCGGGCTGGTTGGGGGACGGCTGCTCTCGCGCTGCCATCGAGGGCTCTTCTCGCGTCCCACGACAGCGCTTGTATGGCCACTCGTTTCAATGTGAAGCGCTGTAGCGACGGAGGCGAATATGAAAGAACCTCCCTTCGGTCTGACCCCAATGGACGTCAGTTAAGCGACTGAGCGTAGACTACGCGTAAGTCACTGACTGGAGGGAGTATGGGCGTGAGGCGGGGTCCGGTCGGCATTTCTCTTGGCTCGATCATGCGGTTCTTTCCAATCGAGCCGATCCAAGGGCTTCTCGAG
>JAMPYE010000098.1 GCA_023700825.1 Thermoanaerobaculia bacterium
ACGCGCGCGCCGCGTCGCTGCTGCGCGCCCGGCTCGAGAGGTCACGCGGTGCTCTCGCCGGTGCCGCCGGCAGGCTCGAGGCGGTCTCTCCCCTCTCGGTGCTCTCGCGCGGCTACGCGATCGCGTACTCTCTGCGGGGCCGGAAACGTCCGATTCTCGACGCGACGGCGGTAGCCCTGGGTGAGTCGATCGAAGTTCGGCTCCGGAGGGGATCCCTCGGCTGCACCGTCGACTCGGTGATGGCAGAGGCCGGCGAAGACCCGGGCACTGCAGGAAGAGACCAACATGGCGCGCCTCCGGCGCGCAGCGGAGATGACGATGGCACGAAGCCGCGGGAATGAGTTCGAGAGCGCGTTTCAGAAGCTCGAGGGAATCGTCGCGAAACTGGAGAACGAGGAGATCTCGCTCGACGAGTCGCTCAAGCTCTTCGAGGAGGGCGTGACGCTCTCACGCTTCTGCCATGCGAAGCTCGAGGAGATCGAGAAGAAGATCGAGACGATCGTCGCCGATTCCAAGGGCAACCCGAAGACCTCGCCGTTCGACGAGGAGGGCGGGGACGCCGGCGGCGACGACGAAGACGCGGACGACGACGAAGACGAGGCTGACGGGAAGATCCCGTTCTGACGCGCGATGCTCGTCATCATCTGGGAGTACCTCGTCTCTTCCGACCACGCCGAGGCGTTCGAGCAGATCTACAGCGGCGGCGGTGACTGGGCCAAGCTCTTCTCCTCGTCGGACGGCTACCTCGGCACCTCGCTGCTCCACGACGCGACCGGGGCGGGTCGCTATCTGACGCTGGACCGATGGAGCTCACGCGAAGCGTTCGACGCGTTTCACGCCGCGTTTCCCGACGAGTACGCGGCGCTCGACGCTCGCTGCCAGGAGCTGACTGAAAACGAGAGGAAGCTCGGCGAGTTCGAAGGCGAATGACGAGCGAGCCGGGGACGCGCAGCGTCCACACGAAACAGCGAGCGGACCGCGAGCCTAACCCGGCCGGAGCCGGGAACCGGCAACTCCCCTCCTCGTCAGTCCGTGATCTTCTCCGCTGACGGATCGAACCAGCGGATCGCCAGGAACCCCAGGCCCTGCCGTCCGAAATCGTCGTTGGACAGGGTGGAGAGGACGACCATGACGTTTGGGCTTTCGCGACTGAAGAGCAACACCTCGCGATCGCCCTTCTGCTTCACCCCTTCGTAGCAGAGCTCCTGCTCGATCGCAACCACACGCTCTTCGTAGGCGGCGCGAACGATCGGGATGAAGTCGACGAGCTCGAAGCGCGCGGACTGGAGCTTGTCGTCCACGAACAGGAGCATGACGGTCTTCGTGTCGGAGTAGTGCACGACCAGCTGTCGCGGGTACTTGCCCGGCAACGACTTCCAGCCGGCACGCGCGATCTTCGCTTCGATCTCCGGGCGTGGCATGCCGATCTCGAAGCCGAACGACTGCGGCGACATCCAGGCGTAACTCGACGCGCTCGGGAGGGGCGCCTGGGTCGCGAGCTGAATCGCGAGTGCGAACGCGAGCGCGAACATCAGTGCACCACCGACTTCGAGTCGTGCGCGGCCTCGCTGCGCGAGCGCACGATGCTCACGGCGCGTTGCGCGAGCTTCGCGATCGCGTCCCAGTCACGAGCCTTCACGCGCTCCGGAGGCGCGAGCGAGGTGCCGAGATTCACGGCGACCGCACCGGCGTCGAGGTAGGTTTCGATTTCGTCGAGCCCGACCGGCCCGCCCGCGAGCATCGGAACGCCGCGGATCGGCCCGAGGATCGTACGGAAATAGTCGGGCCCTCCGAGGTGCCTCGCCGGATAGACCTTGACGATGCCCGCTCCGGCTTCCCACGCACGGATGATCTCGGTCGGCGTCGCGGCCCCTGCCACGCAGAGCAGGCCGTGCTCGAGCGCGTAGTCGATCACCCGCAGGTCGGTGTGCGGCGAGACGAGGATCTCGGCTCCCGCCTTCCGCGACGCGGCCGCCTCCTCGGAACTGCGCACCGTGCCCGCCGCCAGCACCACGCCGCGGCCACCGTAGCGCTCCTTGAGGCGGGCGATGATCGCGGTCGCCCCGGGCGTGGTCATCGTGACCTCGATCGCGCCGAAGCCGTTCTCGGCGTAGCAGCGCCCGAGCTCCCAGGCGGCCTCTTCGGAGTCCTCGCGGATCACCGCGATTGCAGCCTGCCGCAACACGTGGTCGAGAAGTTCGTCGGTTCTGTCAGCCATCACCCGATTGCAAACAACCCGGGGAGTCGTTGCATTCGCAAGGAAACGGGAATGTGCGTGGCAGGTTGGAAACCGAAATGTCGAATGTCGAATGAAGAATGAAGAAATGGGAGCGCCGAGATCTCGCACATCCTTCGGCATCAATTCTCAGTTCTGCATTCGACATTCAGCATTCGACATTTCGGTTCGCGGCCCCGGGCTCAGGCCACGGGTAGCACCCGGTCACTATCTGCTAGAACTGGATCTGCACCCCAACCGTGAGGATCAGCGGGTGGACGTCGATCTCGGCGTCGCCAACCGTCGTCGTGACCGAGTTGCTCGAGAGAACGTACTTCGCGTCGGCGACCACCGCCAGCCCACCGGCGAGCCCGAACGACGCCCCGACACCCCAGACCGAGCCGTAGTCGTCGTCGAAGTCGATCTGGTCGACCCCGAGGTCGCCGATGTCGTCACTCTTGAACTCGTCGAAGAGAACGTAGGCGACGCCTCCGCCCACGTAGAAGTCGAGCTTGCCTTCGGGGTTGAAGTGGTACTGCAGCATCCCGGTGATCGGAAGCATGTCGAGCTCGCCGACCGCGGTTTCTCCGCCGAACTGGACCCTCCCCTCGGGCTTCACCTCCGTCATCGCGATCTCCGCCGACAGCCGCCTCGTGATGAAGATGTTGATGGCGCCGCCGAAGCCGGTGTCCGAATCGAACGATCCGAGCGTGTAGTCCCCGTCCGGGTCTTCGATGATCAGGTCGTCGCCGTTGAGGTCGACCCACGCGAAATGAGCGGTCACGTCGACCGAGCGTCCCTGCGCGAGGGCGGGGGCTGCAAGGGCCAGGAGTGCGAGTGCAAGTGCGATCTTCTTCATGCTTTCTCCGTTCAGCGTCGCTTGGAACCCACGCATTGTAACCCGCGCCCACCAATTACGATGCCGGATTACGAAGCAATAAATTTGCAACGAAAATCACGACACGTTAATCGGGACAAAAAGCACGGGGAGGGACGGCGGGAGCGGCTGAAACGCGGCCGCTGCCTCCCCGCGCCCCTCCGCTCGGGCGAGTCTGGCCGTTCGGCCCCTGGCCGGCGCCGTCCCCCGCCCGCCATCTCTCAATTCTCAATTGCCCGTTTTCAATTATCATGAGTGTCCGGCCCGAATGCAGCTCCGGCAGCCCGCGCCAGCGGCGCGAGCCCCGGTGGCGCGCCCGGTTGCCGCACGGAGGACAGAATGGCAGAAAACGAATCGACCCCGGCTGTTCCGGCACAGCCCGCCGCCGAGGGCGGCACCGCTTCGGTCAAGGAACGGATCGAGAAGGCGCGCGAGTTCGTAGGCGAGCGCTACCAGGCCGTATCCGACAAGGTGAAGACCAAGTACGACTCGGCCTCGACCGCCACGCGGGAGAAGGTCGCAGAGATCAAGCAGCGCGTCGAGGGGATCGAGGTCGACGACGTCGCCGAGCAGATGCGCGACTACGTTCGCTCGAATCCCGGCAAGGCGCTTCTCATCTCGATCGGCGTCGGCTTCGTGATCGGGCTGCTCGTCCGCGGCACGGGCGACGACGACTAACGCGAAATTCAGGGAGGCGGCGCGCCGCATGACCGACGAAACGACCCAACCGCAGGAGCCCGACACCGAACAGCCCGACGACGGCGTCGCGATGCTCCTCGAGCAGATCGAGCAGATGGTGCCGCACGTCGTGCGCGAGCACGTCGCGCGCCGCCCCTTCACCTTCGTCCTGATCGGCGTGGGCGTCGGCCTCTTCCTCGGCGCCAAGAAGGGAGACGAGCTCCTCTCCGCCGGCGCCGCGATGGTCACGGCGGCGTTCACCGCAAACCTCAACGCGATGCTCGGCGGCGAAGCCCGGGATCAGTGATTCTCGACACGTTCCTGCGGGACGTCCGGCGCACCGTTCTCCCGAACGGGCTGACGTTACTCTCGCGCCCCGGGCGCGGCCGCGGCGTCGTCGCGATCGACTGCTGGGTCAAGGCAGGCTACTTCCACGAGCCCGACGAGGTCGCCGGCATGGCTCACCTCTTCGAGCACATGTTCTTCAAGGGCTCGAAGAACTTTCCAGGCGCCGAGGACATCGCCCGGCACGTCTCGATGCTCGGGGGCGTCAGCAACGCCGGAACGATCTACGACTCCACGAACTACTACTTCGTCCTTCCCCGGGAGGGCTTCGCGCGCGGCGTCGAGATCCAGGCCGACGCGATCCTCAATCCGCTCTTCGACCCGGTCGAGCTGATCAAGGAGGCGGAGGTCGTCGTCGAGGAGTCGAACCGCAAGCTCGACAACGCCGCGGCAGTCGCCACCGAGAGGATGTACGCCACCGCCTTCACGAAGCACCGAATGAGGCGCTGGCGCATCGGGTCGAACGAGGTGCTCCGCAACGTTCGCCGCGACGATCTCGTGGCGTTCTTCGAGACGCTCTACCGCCCGTCGAACATCGTCCTGACGATCACGGGCGACGTGAGCCACGAGGAGGCGCTCGAGACCGTCGAGCGGACCTTCGGCCAGATTCCGGCTGGACGGCTCGTGAAGAATCGCGGCCCGGCGGAGCCTCCGCAGGAGGCGTTCCGCTTCGCGCAGGGCACCGCCGACATCGGACAGTCGTACTCCGTTCTCGGCTGGCACACGGCGGGCGAAGGGCACGAGGACGTCGAGGCGCTGGAGTTGCTCGCCGCGGTGCTCGCGACGGGTCGCTGCTCGCGCCTCTATCGAGGCGTCGTTTCGGCAGGTGCGGCCAACTCCGCGTCGGCGGACAACACCGTCTTCGAGGACGCGGGCATCTTCACGGTGCGCCTGTCGTTCGACGACGCGTCGGCGGAGGACGCCGAACGCGCGACGATCCGGGAAGTCGAACGGCTCCGCCACTTCGGGCCGACGCGCTTCGAGCTCGACCGCGCGCGCAACGGCATCGAGTCGGCGTTCGTCTTCGAGCTCGAGGATGTGCTCGGCCAGGCGCAGACGCTTGCCTTCTTCGAAGCGCGCGGAGGCTACGCCGAGCTCGCGCGGCACCTCGAGAAGCTGGAGAGGGTGACCGCTGACGACGTCCGGCGCGTCGCCGTGGAGTACCTCACCGAAACGAACCTCACGCTCTATCGCTATCGCCGCACCGGCACTCCCGAGCCGCGGCCCGAGTTCGTCCTGGCGCAGTTGCGCGAAGCCGCGGCCGGCGCGGGAAGCGCCGATCATGCCGACGTGACGCCTCCCTCACCGCGGCCCGAGCCGCGGCCCTCGCCGGCGAGCGTCACGCTCCGCCGCTTCCTGCTGCCTAACGGCATCCCTCTCTTCGTTCGCACGCTCCCGGGAACTCCCACGGTTTCGACCGGGGTGTATTTCCGAGGCGGGAAGACGCGGGAGACGAGCGCGAACGCCGGCATCACGCAATTGATGACGCGCGCGATGAAGCGCGGAACGAGGCGCCGGTCGATGGAGGAGATCGACCGCGAGATCGAGTTCCTCGGCACGCAGATCGGCATCCTCTTCGACGACGACTACTTCGGCGTCTCGCTCGACATCCTGCGAAAGCGCTTTCCCGCCGGGATCGACCTTCTTGCAGAGACTCTGCTCGAGCCCGCGTTTCCTTCGGAGGAAGTCGAAAAGGCGAAGAAGCTGCAGATCGCCGCGATCCGGCGGTCGCTCGACTCGTCCAGCGCGCGGCCGATCCAGCTCTTCCGCGCGGCCTTCTATCGAAATCATCCGTACGCGTTCCCCGACGCGGGCTTCATCTCCACGGTCGACGCGTTGGGACGCGACGAGCTGGTCGCCTGGCACGATGCGACGGTGCGGGCCGACTCGGCGCTGATCGTCGTCGCCGGCGACGTCGATCCCGACGACGTGTTCACGATCGCGTCCGCGCGCTTCGGCACGCTCCCGCCGAGCACGGCACTTCGCCCCGCGGTGCCCGCGTTCGAGCCGGTCGGGGCCCCGACCGAGATCTCCGAGCTGCGAGACCGCCGGCAGAGCGCGATCGTCGCGGGGTTTCCCACCGTCACGCCGACGCATCCCGACTGGGTGACGCTGCGCGTGCTCCAGGACGTCGTCTCCGGGCTGTCGGGAACGCTCTTTGCGGAGCTGCGCGGCAAGCGCTCGCTCGCCTACACCGTCTACGCGGGCGACGCGTCGCACGAGCTGGCGGGCGCGTTCGTCGGCTACATCGCCTCCGACGCGAGCAAGGAGCAGGAGGCGCGCGAGGCGCTCGTCGCCGAGATGCGCCGCTTCGCGACCGACGGCTTCGACGACGACGACGTCGCGCGCGGCCGCGCTCATCTCGCCGGCACGACGCGAATCCGACTGCAGACGAACTCGGCGATCCGCAGCGAGATCGCGGAAAACTACCTCTTCGGCCTCGGCACCGACTTCACCGAACGATTCCTCGAGCGCGTGCACGGAGTCGGGGTCGACGAGCTGCGCGACGTCGCACGGCGCTATCTGCTCGGGGACAACTTCGTCGTCGCCACGATGCGGGGCCGGGCCTGACCATGCGCGTCGACGGCTGGATCATCAAGTCGCCCTCCGTGAGCGTGCACAATCTCGAGAGCCTCGCCTCCGAGGTCCGGGCCGAGTACTTTCCCGACGCCGAGGGCATTCCGGTGGTCTGGGGCAAGAACACGGGAAGGAAGCGGCGGCGCAGCATCCGCCTCGGCTCGTACCATCGCGGCGCGACGCTCATTCGCATTCACCCGCTGCTGAACTCCCCGTCGGTGCCGGTCTACTTCATCCAGTCGATCATCTACCACGAGTTCCTGCACCACGTGCTCGGCCCCGCGCACGACCGCCGCTTCCACCGCCACGAGCGCTGCTTCCGGTACCACCGCGAATCGAAGGAGTGGCTCGCGCACAATCTCCCGATGCTCCTGGGCCTGCGCGCGAAGCCGAAGCACGTCGACCGCCGGCGCCTCCGCGCGAAGACGGGCGAGAAGCCGGCCGTGCAGTTGCAGCTCTTCGGCGAATAAGCACCGATGTGGAGTGCGGAAGCGAAGCTTCCGCCCTTCCTGGCCGCAGCGAAGCTTCGGCCTTACCAACGCGCGGCACGAGGAAGCGGAGATCAATTCTGCAGGTCGGAGCTTCTGACCGCTGGAGATCATCGAGCCCCGCAACGCGGCGTCGCGCGGCGTCTCCTACGACCGCTTGCGTGCGCGCGCCCGTGAGGGTGGCGGGGTCGTCCGCGCAGTCGCCTTCGGGCGTGGCACCTTCTTCGGCGCGGCGCCGGCGCTCTCCTGTGGCAGCCGTTTCAGAAGCGACTTGGGCGCGATCGCGCGGAAGCTCTCGTCGATCCAGCTCTTCAGCAGCTCGAGCGGAACCTGTTCTTTCGGACCGAAGCTCGCCGTGACCCATCCGCTTCTTCCGAGCCCGTATCCGGTCGGCGCGGCGAAGGGAAACGTGAGCGCCGCGAGGTTCGAGCCCGGGAGCTTCACCGACATGCTGAACGTCGCCTCCTCGATCGCGAGAAAGACGAAGGCTTTCCCCTTGATCTTGATGGCGCTGTGGCCCCACGGAAACTCTTCGACTGTTTCCGGATAACCGAGGGCATGGCCGCGAAGCGAATCGAACGCGCGCTTGAACGTGACGGGCACTTTCACGATGCCAGGAGCGTAGCACGGAGGTTTGCTCGTGTGGGGCCAGGTAGTGAGCAAGTCGCCCTCCGGCCCGCAGGCACGATGCCATGAGGAGTGCGGAAGTAAAGCTTCCGCGCCCGAAGCTCCACTTCGGGCAGCAACGGCGCAAGCTGCGCTTGCGCACTCCACATGAATCCCCCGTCAGGCAGGACAGAATCGCCCCCTCGCGAAGCTGCCGAAAATATTTTTTGCGCAGGGGGGTAGGGAAATCCCGTGGAACGACACTCCTTAGTCAATTGGGGTGTCGTCAGGCCCGCGCGCCCCGCTGGCGGAGGGCACATGTCGTTCTTTTTCGAGAATCTGGACCTGAAAACGCGGGAGTACATGCTTCGTGAGATCGACTTCGACCTGTCGATGGGGATTCTGTTCATGAGCCCCCGGATTCGTCCGGGCAGCGAGTGGCTCTACGTGTCGTCGCTTCGCGCGGCGGCGCGCGGCCACGACGAGACGTGGCTGGCCGACGAGATCCGGAGAAACCACCTGCTAAAGCACGAGGAGGAGCGGACGTGTCCGGAGCGTGGCGTGGTGATGCTGAAGGTACCGCTCACAGCGCCCGACTCGCTCGCCGCGGCAGAGTTCAACCGTTTTTACGCGCGCGCCGTCTGCTCACGGGCCGTCGAGACCGGCGCCCAGCACGTCGAGGTCTACCGCGCGAAGGTCGTTCCTCAGCTGCTTCCCGAGTCGGAGTCGATCGTGGGAAGCCGCCTGGCTGCCGAACCGCTGCTGCGCCAGCTGCGCAAGACGCCCGGCCTCGAGTCTGCCCTCGGGCTTCCCGGAGGGCCGCTGTCAGGGTTCACCGTCAGGCTCATCCCTCGATCGGAGCGGCGAGAACCGGAATTGGTCCGGCCGTAGCATGATGAACGGAGCTGCAGGTGATCGCATCGAGTTCGCACGCAACCGCACGACCGGCTGGACGGTGGACGCCGGGTCGTCCGCCGTTTGGCCGGTCCCGCAAGCGGGACACGGCTGCAGGGCCCGACAGCCGCGGGAGCGCCTCCTGCCCGGCCCCTCACCTCACCAACGCCACTTGCCCGTCCGGGCGAGCGGGGTTAGGCTCGCATTCACAATGACGGAAGCAGCGGCACGCCAGGCCGACCCGGACCCCGTCGCGGCGGTGTACGACGCGTACCGTGGGTTCCTGGTGGCGCTCGTCTGCCAGAAGTTTCGCGTCCCCGACGACGACGCGTTAGGACTCGTTCACGAGGTCTTCCTTTCGTTTCTTCGCTGCCGCCGCGACATCGAGAACCAGCGGGCGTGGCTGATTGCCGCCGCGTGCAACGCCGCTCGAGGGTACTGGCGCCAGCATCGCGACGACGACGATCCCGCGACGGCGCTCGAGAGCATCGGGCGCTCGGGCGACGCCGAGGTCCTCGTCCGGGTTGCGGAGGTGCTCCGCAGGCTCCCCGAGCGATCGCGGCGCGTGCTGGAGCTTCATTACCTCGAAGGGCATTCGACGCGCGAGATCGCGACGATCCTCAACACCACGCAGGGCTTCGCCGAGAAGCTCGTGCACCAAAGCCTCGTGCAGGCGCGCGCAGCCGCGGGGGAGGAAAGATGCACCTGACTCGCGAAGAGATTCGCGTGCTGCTGACGAATCGTGCGGGAGCGCCGCTGCCCGAGCACGTGGATCGCTGCCGGGCGTGCAGCGCCGTCGCCAGCGACGTCGCGCTCGACCTCGGGCTGGGCGACGAACTTGCCTGGATGCTCGCAGGCCTTCCCGAGCTTCCCGCCGACACGGGTATCGATCCCGTGGAAGCTCACGCACGCGAACGGCTCGGGAGCGGCGCCTCCGGCACCGAGCTCGTCCGCGATCCGCGGCTCGCGAGCGATGCCGGTTTGCTCGCGCTGCTTCGGGCGTCGCACCCGCTCCTGGACGTCGACCCCGCGCGTCTTCGCACGATCGCGGAGGCGGCGCTCGCGCTCGATCCTCCCGACGCGGTGGCCGTCGTCGCGTTCCGCGAGCTCGCGAACGCGCGGCGCCGCACCGGAAATCTCGCCGGCGCACTCTCCAGCATCGAGCTGGGGCGTGAGGCCGCGAACCGGCTCGTCGTCTCGGAGCACGAGCTGGCGATCTTCGACTACATCGAGGCCATCGTGCGTGTCGACCAGAGCGAGCTCGCGAGTGCGCGCGAACTCGCAGAGCGTGCGCTCCCGACTTTCAGGCGCTTCGGCGACACGCGTCGCGCTCTCTACGCGCATCTCGCGCTGGCCGGAATCGATTACGAGACGGGCGCGTTCGAAGCGGCGCGCGAGCGGTTCCTCGAGGTCGCGGCGCCGCTCGCAAAGCTCGGTGATCGCGCAGCGTCCCTCGGCGCCATCCTCAACGCCGGAGACTGTTCGCGCCAGCTCCATGACCTGGTCGCGGCGCGGCGCTGCTTCCTTCAGGCAAAGTCGGGATACCTCGAGCTCGGGCTCGAGGCGCCGTTGCTCACCATCGACTGGGTGCTCGCGCGCATCGCACTCGAGGAAGGGCGCCTCGACGAGGCGGAGCAGACGTTCCTCGCCGTTGCACGAGGCCATGACGCGCGGGGAATGAAGCTCGACGCCGCCCTCACCCGCCTCGATCTCGTCGACCTCTACCGCGGCACCGGCCGGCAGGACGACGCCGTGGCGCTGACGCGCGAGCTCGCGTCGGTGTTCGCCGTCGCGGGTGCGCGGGGCCGGCTCGCCGACGCACTCACGATCCTTCGCGAAGCGGCAGAGAGCGGAGCGATGCTCGACGAGCCATTGCGCGAGGCGCGCGAGGCGCTCGCCTCCGCCCCATCGTCCACTTTTTTTCAGTCCTGACGGTAGGAGTTTGCCCTGTGCGACCACTCCTTGATGGACGAGAGGAGCCACGATGGCGCACGCGATGGATCGATCCGTAAGAACAACACGAAAGCACGATGACGCTCCGGGGCTGCTGAAATGGGCCGTGCTCCTCTTGGTCTTCGACGGCGATGCCGCGTCTTGGGCGCGTTGGGTTGCCGAGCAGGGGAGCGGGTCGCAGCAGCTCGACGACCTCGAACTCGCCCGTTCCCTGGCGCATCGCATGGAGGGGAACGAGCCACTCCGCAGCAGGCTTCGGGCACTCGCAGAGCAACTGAAGCCTCCCCCGAACTGAGGTCCTAAAAAAAAATGTGCCAGGGGGGGTAGGGTTTTCCGTTCTGGCGCGACTCCTATACCAACGAGGGCGCCCTCCTCGACTCAACACGCGGCGGCATGACGCCTCCGCGAGAACAGGAGGGTTTATGTTCGATCGATTTGAAGGTGTTCTCCGTGGACTTCGTGTCGCCGCGCTGGTCGCGGTGCTCCTTGTCGCACCTGCGACTCTCGCTGCAGACTCCGACCCCGATCCGTCGTGGTTCGACATCGTCCAGACCTGGTTCGCATCACTCCTGGACGACGATCCGCCGCCGACCGACCCCGAGGGGGGCGTGA
>JAMPYE010000099.1 GCA_023700825.1 Thermoanaerobaculia bacterium
GTTGTGGTGATTCAGTGGCCGTCGTCTTCATGGCGACGGCCTCTACTGTTTCGTAGCGAATGTCGGTGGGCCGCCTCTATTGCCGGGTTCACCGATAACCGTTGATCTACGCCAGCCCTTGGCCTGCTTTGGCCTCTGGCCTGCCTTGCCGCCTGCTTTGACCTCTGGCCTTTGGCCTGCCTCCCGCCTGCTCTGACCTTTGACCTCGAACCTGCCTCTAATACTCCACGATCACCGGCGCGTGGTCGCTCGTGCCGAACTCGGGCATGACGCGGCACGAGGTTGCGCGCTCGGCGATCGGCTTCGAGGCGAGGATGTAGTCGATCCTCCAGCCGATGTTGCGCTGGCGCATCTGGCGCCACGGCGCCCACCAGGTGAAGAGCATCTCGTTCGCGGGATCGAGCTGCCTCCCGACGTCGACGAGCTCGTCGCCGAGCAGCTTCGCGAACAGCTCTCGCTCCTCGGGGCGTTGTCCGATTACGTCGGGCTTGCGCTCCTTCGGATGAACGTCGATTTCGGCGCGGGTGATGTTGATGTCGCCGCAGAGGACGAGCTGTCGGCCGGAGGCGTGCACCTCGCGGACCCAGGCGGAGAGCTTCGTGAAAAAGTCGATCTTCGCGCCGTAGTCCTTGCCGCCGTTAGGCACGTAGACCGAGACGAAGAGCGTGTCGCCGACCGCGCCGGTGACGATCCGGCTCTCCATGTCGAAGTCGGGGTGCGCGAAGACAGCCTCTCCCGCGTGCGAGCCCTTGCGCAAGTGCAGCGAGACCCCGGAGTAGCCCTTCCGGCCGTGCCAGTACGTTTCGTACCCCTCGAGCTTCACCGAAGCCGGGATCTGCTCGGGCGCGGCCTTGAGCTCCTGCAGGCAGATGACGTCGGGTGTCTCCTTCGCGGCGAACTCGATGAACTGAGCCTCCCGCGCGCGGATGCCATTCACGTTCCAGGTTGCGATCTTCATCGGGCGAAAGGATAGCGCGATGGCGTGGAAATTGGCGGAGTGGCCCGTCAGGACTTGCCGGAGTCGTACGTCGCCGAACGCGAGCCGTTTCGATCGATTCGAGCTCCAGCCGCTGAAATTTCTCGGGCGATGCTACCCCGCAAGAAAACGCTCAATTCGTCTCCCTACCGAACACTCGGTTTTCAGACGGCCCTTGATTGGCGTGGCAATCGACGAATAGATTCCAAAATCATCCGCTGTTGCAACCGTACAAGTTTCGCTGAATCAAGCATTTAAGGCGCGGCTCGACGGGCGCTCGCGGGAATTGTTACGGATCTGTGTCGGTTGGCGCGCGAGTTCTACCTCGGAAACCTCAACGAAAACGGAGCAGTGAATGCGCGTCGGTTGGCCCCGCAGTCGCGTCCTTCCTCTCGTCTGGATTCTCGCCCTGCCTGCCTGGCACGCCACCGGGCAGGCAATGGTGTCTCCGCTCTTTGCCGAGCCGCTTCATCTGACTCGGGAGGTCTCCGACCCGATCTCGGGGACGAGCTCGAGGCTCGAGGAATTCTGCTTCGGCAACCGGGTCATTTCGATTCTCGGCACGCGGACGTCGATCGCGGACTACGAGGTTGGCGAGCTCACCGAGATCGACCGGGCCAAAGGGACCTACAGCATCACGTCGTTCGACGTCGTCGCGCGCGCGCTGTCCGATGGGCCGATCGCGTCGGCGAACGAGCGTGGGACGAGGCGCGCGCCCGAGCTGACGGATGCCGGTGTGCGTTCCGTGGGCGCCCGAGGAGGGCGCGCCTTCGAGGCGACGATCGTGGGGGCCGATTCCACGCGCAAGGTCGAGGTCGTCGTCGATCAGCAGCTCAGGCTGTCGCGCGGAGCGGTGGAGGTGCTCGTCGGTGCAGCGTTCCCACTTCGCAGAACCGAGGAGAACGAGATTGCGATTGCCGCCGCCGGCCTCGTCCGAGGCGGAGCAGAGAAGGGGTCAGGTCTTGCACGAGATCACGCGCTCCCTCTCGAACAAGCGGTGACGTGGAGCCTGGACGGCGACACGCTTCGGCTCGTCAATCGCATCGTCCGTGTCGGAAGCGAACTTCCCGCTCTCGAACTCACCGCAATCCCGCCAGGCGCGCGACTCGTGACGTCCGGGATCGTGCTCCGACAGCAACTGCTCGAAGAACTGGACCGCCTGCCGTCGGCGAGCCCTGCCGCGAACCCCTGACACCCAGAGATCCCGAGAAGGCCAATGACGTCGTTCAACGCCGCCCGTGTGCTCGCCCTGTCCGTGCTGCTGTGCATGGCGGCAGCGACGTGCCTCGCCCAGCCGATCGCGAGCGGCGACCTCGAGATCCGAGGCATGGCGCTCGAGATCGTGGAGACCTCCGTGTCCGTCGAGGCGAATACCGGCACGCCGTCGTACGTTCAGACGCGGTTTGGCGGAGGAACCGACGACGCAACGGTCGCCGGAGGATTCGTAGCCGAGGGCGATCTCGTCGGCCCGGGAATCGACACGCCGATCACGTTGCGCACGCCGCCCGGGCACCGCTTCGAAATCCCGGGGCTCCCGACGGAAGGGGAGTACTACCTGCAACGCGTGCGGCTCGTGCGGAGTGACGGCACGTTCCTCTCCGACGCGATCCCTTCGGTCGCATCGATCCGGGTGAGCAGCATGCTGCTGACCGAAGTGAAGATGCGCCAGTTGACCTCGGACGAGCTCAGGGCGCGCGGCATCGTGCTTGACAGCCGGAACTTCGAATGCTGGCAGGTCACGGCTACCTTCTACGTCGAAGGTAAGGCGGTAGTCGTTGAGTACCCGGTCGTAATCGATCCCACCACCCGCGAGATTCGTCAGGTCGTGGGCGCGACACCTTACAACCTGCCTCCAATCGGCAACTTCACTCCACCCCGATGGACGCCTCCGGCAGTGGTCGCATTCGACCTCGACGAGCCGGTCGGTGACCAGCTGCCCTCAGGGTCGCCGACGCCATTCGAGCCCACGCGCGCGAAACGGTCTTCGATACCCGCCGCGCTCGTGCTCTCCGGGAATCTGGCGGTGCTGCATCAGTTCTTTTCGGTCGGCCTGAACGTCGCGAACGGGGCCAGCCCCGCGAGCACGGTCAGGCTCGAGGCGGTAAGCGCCAGGCTTCGCGCACCGAGCCAGGTCCGCATTGCGAAGACCTCCCCTTCCGTTGCTCCGGGGCAACCCGTTCCCCTCCGTACAGCTGACGGCGGTTCGCTCGAGCCGCAGCAGCAGGCTGCCGCGGAGTGGACTGTCGAGGGTCTCGCGACGGGCACGCACATGCTGGATGTCGACGTCCAGGCGACGATGACGCAGCCGGGCCAGCCCGACCAGGTTCTGTCGGGAACGAAGTCAGCCGCGGTCGTCATCCACGATCCGCGGTTCAACATCTCGTTCGCCCATCCTGCGACGGTCGAAGCGGCCGTCGACTGGAGCTCAGACTCGAGCGTCTACTCTGCGTGGGCGTTCGTGACCAACACTTCGCCGTCGCAACAGACAGTCGGCTTCAGCACCGGCATTCCGACGTGCTCGGGCGTTCCGCAGCATCTCTGCCTCGCCGACGGAGCGTCGAAGTCGGTGACGCTCGACCTCTCACCAGGACAGACGAAAGAGATCGAGTACCGTCTCAAGTCGAGCCGGAGCGGCAGTCTCTTTGCCTCGGCGGCATCTTCGGACTCGGGTGCTGTCGGAGTGTCGCTTCAGCTGCTCGGTGGCGAGAACTATTCGCCGGCCACGCTCCTGATGCCCTGGTACGCGCGATTCCTCGATCAGAATTTCGTCAACGCGAACTTGCAGCTGTTAGGTCGAGGATTCGGCGTGGCGACTGCCTCGCTCACGTCGACGATGGCGGGCAGCCCGCGTGTCATCAAGACCGACGTCTTCATGCGCGCGATCGACATCGCCCGCGCGGGGCAGCGCTCGTTCATCACCGATAGCGAGAGCGATCCGGCAGGGACTCGCGCCGGCAAGCGATTCGCGTACTCGAATCTCGCGCTCGATCTTCTCGGGGCGCGCGACGGCCGTCGCCGTGAAGGAGAGGCGGTCGAGCACCGCAATGCGCTCCAAGAATGGGATGCCCTCCGCCGGATGGAGAGCGAGAACAACAGGAGTGGCCGCACCGCTGGCGCGGCGCTTGCGCTCCAGCTGGAGTCGACTCTCGAGCCCGGGGAGTCGCCCACGCAGGCCTTCGATCGATTCGTCGCGGCCGGTGCACATCGGTCGGATTTCGTCGTGGCACTCGTTACACGGGGCAACGCGAGGCTCGGCTTCGTTTCGCCCTCCGGGGCTACGGTCGGCGCGAACGTCACGGGTGCGCACCCATACTCACGAAGAGTGCCGTTTGCGGACATCCATCGGCTTCGCATGCCCGACGCGACCGACGCCGAGCTCGGCATCATCGGCCACTCGACGACGAACGTCGAGGTCGTGATCTCGGCGGACGGGCCGGTCGATCTCGAGCTGGTCTTTCCCGGCGGCGATCTCGGGGCGCCGCTTCGAGTGTCGCGGTCGTTCAGCAGTGTGGGCAGTCACACCTACACGTTGAGAATCGCGAACGGCGTTGCCCGCATCGACGGTCACGACGAGACGGGACTGCCGCTCACGATTACGAGTGCAGCGCCGCTGGCCGTTCCTCCGATCGAGGTGCTCGCCGCGCGCCAGGATCTCTATCTCGACACCGAAGGGCACAAGGTCTCCCTGCTGTTCAACCGCCCGGTGCTGGCGGGCGACGGCGAGCTCTTCCGCAAGTTCGGGGGTGAGGTCGTCTTCGCCGATGGAAGCCATAGCTACCGCGGCCCGAGACCGATCTCCGCGGCAGCCCTCCAGGAGGACGGGCGCGTCGTCAATCTGACATTCGACCACGCACTCCACGCAAACGTTGCGAAAAGGCCGGGCTGCGCGTACTCGATCGCCCCTGCGGGGATGCTCTCCGATCCGATCGAGGGAGCGGGTGTCACGTCGTACTCGATACCCGCGGCGCGGATCGACAACGCGCGCCCCGCGGCGCTCTTGTATGGTCAGGTGATCGCAGGGGACGGCATGCCGATCACCGGCGCAGACGTGGTCCTCTACTCGGGCCCGCCGCAGTACGACCGATCCAACGCCAGCGCCGGAACCGCGCAACTCGGTTCGTTCTTCTTCGAGTACGTCCCTCGCGATCCGCAGAATGGCTACTCCGGCGCGTTCACGCTCGAGGCGATCACGACTGAAGGGAAGTCGACGTCGACGTCGGGCACGATCCGCACGCCTGGTGCGGTCTATGCGATCGACCTTCAATTCCTCGGGCGCGGCTCCGCTGAGGGCTATGTCCGGTACGACGACTCCAACGCCGCAGTCGCGGGGGCGCGAGTGGTGGTCGGCAGCCGGATGTTCAACCAGTTCCGGACGACGACAACCGACACGAGCGGTTTCTATCGCGTCACCGACGTACCGGTGGGACCGTTGACCTTCAGCGCGACCGACGCTGAAGGCAACGTCGTCTATGCGGC
Source organism: Thermoanaerobaculia bacterium (assembly GCA_023700825.1). GTDB lineage: Bacteria > Acidobacteriota > Thermoanaerobaculia > Gp7-AA8 > Gp7-AA8 > JACPDH01. The sequence continues at coordinate 5,453 of JAMPYE010000099.1, forward strand.
GGGAGAAATCGCGGCTTCGGGGCAAGTCGTCGAGCGCAACCTCCTGATTCACCGGCAGCCGTTTCCCGGCGTCGGTGCGGTGCGCGGCATCGTAAGGCGCTCCGACGGCCAGAACGATCCCGTCCCGGGGGCGCACGTCGGGGTGTATAGCCAAGGGTACGGGCTGATCGACGGCTACACCGACGCCGATGGCCGGTTCGAGTTCACCGCAGTCCCCGCAGGCTCCGTCTCCGTGCTCGCCGAGGAGTGGACGGTCGCATACGAGAGCGCCGCGATCGAGCTCGATCTTCGCGCGGACGAGACGCGAGAGGTGACGCTGATCATCCCGGTGAGAAATACGAGCGTTGCGCTCGGCCGGGTCGAGGGAGTCGTGACCCGCGGCGACGCAGGCGTCATCGGAGCCCGTCCGGTGCCCGGCGCGGTCGTGCAGATCGATGGCTTTCCCGCGGTGACTGCAGACGCGTCCGGACGTTTCACGTTCGAATCGGTGCCGCTGACCTTCTCGACGAGGCGTGTTCGCGCGTGGGATCCGGAATCGGGGCGAATCGGCGAGTCGCATCTGCCGACGCTGCGGAGCGACGCCACGAACAACGCTCCGATCTTCATCCCGGCCGCTTCGGGCGCAGGCAGAGGAACGGTGCGGGTGCTGCTTCTCGACGCCGGAGGCGCGCCCGTGAGCTCGGATGAATACAAGGTCCTCCTGACCGGCTACCCGGTGGTCGAGCTCCGCCCAGAGAGCGAAACCGGCGTCTTCACCGTGGTCGACGTGCCGGTCGGTACGACGGTCGAGTTCGCCGCAGTTCCTCGGACGGCCAGCGGCCGGTATGGCGAGCAGTTCGTCTCCGGTTCCGCGAGCGTCGACATCGATCAGCAGATCGTGAGCCGCACGCTCAGGCTGCCTGGACAGGGTCAGGTCTTGGTGAGTCTCCAGTCCGCGGGAACGAAGCAGCTCGGAGACGTGCGGCTCGAGTTTCGCGCCTGGAGTGAAGCGGAGCAGGACATTGCCGAAAAGGTCGTGCTGGCATCCACGCAGGATCCTCCCGGATCCGGCATTCCGGGCTACGCCCGGTTCGCGAGGGTCCCCGCACAGCAGACCGTTACCGTATCGGCCGATCTCGCGGCGCAGGGGAGCGCTTCGCAGGCATTGCGCCTTGCGTGGGACGGTCAGGTCCTGCAGTCGGATCTTCAGCTCGGCACTCGTGCACGAGGGCGGGGTCGGGTCTTGCATTTTGACGGCTTGACCCCGATCGTCGGCGCCAGCGTTGCGATCGTGGACGGGCTCCAGGATTCTGGCGTGCAGGTGACCGGGGAGCACGGTAGCTTCGAGTTTGCGGACGTTCCTCCCGGCATCGACTTTCGACTGACCGCGAGCTGGTACGAGAACGATGTCTACCGCACCGGTGTCGCTGGCGGGCGAACGCCGGAGCTCGGCGGCCTGGTCGAGGGACTCGTCATCACGCTGCGCCGGCAGGCGAACGTGGAGGGTCGCATCGTCTTCGCCGATCGAAAGGTCGATCCGGCGGATCCGTCGAGAATGGTTCCCGACGACACGCCTGGCGACTACTCCGACAACGCTCCTGTGGCGCGTGGATCATTCTGGCTGACTGAGCTCGACTTCCCGAACCGGTCATTTGGCTCTCAGGGATCGCCGCTGCGCGCCGATCTGGAAGGAAACTTCGTCGTCGCCAACGTCTTTGAGGGTTCGTTCCGTGTGACTGCATCCAACCTCGACCAATCTGCGTCGGTCAGCGGCCGTATCGACCTCGACGGAGTCAGCGTCACTGCGCTCCTCGCCGTCGGCGCCGAAGGGTCGGGAACGATCGACGTACGCGTCGTCGATCCGGATCGGGCCTACGTCGCGGTGCCGAACGCTGAAATCACCCTCTATCGCAACGGGGAAGCGTTCGACTTCGGATCGAGTGACGGCGCGGGCAACGCGCGATTCGGGGAACTCCCTGCGACCGGATCCTACCAGGTCGGCGTCTACTCGAAGGCGCTCGGACGTTCCGGGGCGTCCGATGCGTTCACCATCCAACCGGGAGTGGGCCGCATCGTGGAGGTCGCTCTGGAGCGCAGCGGAACGGTCGCAGGGACCCTTACGGACTCGGCTTATTCCGGCGAAGGCGTCGTCGGCGCGCACGTGAGCCTAACGGGGATGGGCTATGGCACGCGCACCACCACTGCGGACGGGGGAGCGTTCGAGTTCGACGGAGTTCGAGAAGGCCTTTTCCGTCTCGAGACTCGCGACCCGCTGTCGAACCGGCGGGCCTACGGACAAGGCGAGATCTCTCAGGGACAGCCTCGCGACACGGTCGACCTCCAACTCCCACGATGGTCGTCCCTCCGGGTGAACACCTGGCTGCCCGACGACTACGGTGCGCGCTCTTCGACGCCCGCTGGTTCCGTGGCGGTCGACGTCAGGCAGCTCTGCTATTTCAGCCAGGGAGACGGCGCGCTAATCTGCGAGGAGCTTCGCAGCCTGCAGGGAGCTTCGCTCTTGTTCGACCGTGTCCTGCCGGACGCAGATTATCTCGCCGACGTGCGGGAGATCGGAGGCAGCGGCAGGAAGGTGTCCCTGTCGGGAAGGCTGAACGAAGGCGAGTCGAAACAGCACGACGTCGTGCTGCCCGCGTTCGGCCGCGTGAACGTGCGGGTGCTGAACCGCGACACGCGCGCCCCAATGGAAAACGTTCGAGTCCAGGTAAGCTCCGAAGGCACGAACTTCGTTGGCTACACCGATTCGAGCGGGTCCGTGCTCGCAGGATCGTTCATCTTGAATCGCGAGGTCTCGGTCGGAGCGGCGACGGTCGACGGTCGGCTCTCCGGATCGACGCGCGTGACGATTCTCCGCTCTTCGGTTCCCGCCGATGCCACGATCGAGCTCGCGAGCTACGCGACCATCAGCGGCTACGTGGAAGCGGAAGAGGGCGGGCCGTCGATCGGCACCCGCGTCGTGGCGCAGGGCAGTGCCGAGACCGTGACCGACGGAGCCGGGCGCTTCGGCATCGCAGGCCTCGTTACCGGCACAAGTATCAATCTCGTCTATCTGGGACCGGACGGCCTGACCGTCGGTGCGCGGCAGCAGTTCACGCCGGCAGTGCCCGGTGTGAATCTGGTTCCCTCTGTCCGGCTCGACGCGACGCCGCCCAGAATCGTCGCAGTCAACCCGGTCGACGGCGCAGCCGAGGTCTCGCTCGACACTCGGGTCGAGGTCGTCTTCAGCGAGCCGATCGCTCCCGCGTATCACAGCGCGACGTACTTTCAGCTGGCACCGAACGGCACCGGAACAGGTACTGGCGTCGCTTTCTCGACCTTCACTGAGGCACGCGGCTTCGTCGTCACCTTGATTCCGTCCCAGAAGCTCGCCAGCCACACGCTGTATCGACTCTTGATCAGCGGAAGCGTCGCCGACATGAGCGGGCATGCCGTCGGAGCTCCCCGAGAAGTCAGCTTCACGACGTCCGATCGCACCGAGCCGCAGATCCTGCGCGTCTCGCCCGACGCCTCGAGGCCCATCCCTGCGAACAGCCTGTTCGAGGTCGAGCTCAACGAGGCGTTGAACTCCTTGGATTGGCAGGCGGGTGGATCGGGGCGGATGACGCTGTCCAAGCTCGCGGGCATGCCGTCCGCGCCCGTCGCCACCATCGACGGCGTCGTCTGGCTCGATGAGCCGACGCACCGCACCCTGCGATTCTCGCCGTCGACCCTTCTCGAGGCAGCTTCCACCTATCGGCTCGAGCTTTCCGGCGTTCGCGATCTGCAAGGCAACTTGCTCGCAGCGCAGGCGTTCGACTTCGCGACGGCCGACGCGGTAAAGCCGCACATCTCCATCGCGACTCCTTCTCCGGCCGAGGCTCTTGTGGGCGGGCTGCTCTACACGACAGGACTCGTGCTTCGCGATGGCGATGCGAACGGGCCGGCAGCAGAGGACATCGATCGCGTCGAATATTTCCAGCGAAGCGGCGACACGTGGCAACTCGCGCAGATCGTTCGGAGGACGGCAGGCAATCCAAATTGCTCATACAGCTTCGTCGTCCCCACCAGTTCCCCGAGCTTCGCGCTTCGAGCGGTCGCGTTCGACACGTCGTTCAACGAGAGCCTGCCGGCGGAGGTCGCCTGGGAGGTAGTCGCGGACGAAGCTCCCCGGAACGTCAACATCGTGACGAAAATCGGCGGCATGCTTTCGGCGAGCGCCCACGCCGGTTCCCCGGTTGTTGCGAATCTCACTTTCGAGGAGGAAGGCTTCGTCGCGACGTACACGATTCGCGCAGTTGCGACGAAGGATGGCCAGCCGCTCTTCGCGTCGGCGCCACAGTCGGCGGAGATGCGCCGGGCGCCAGGCGACGGCTGGTCGACGGTGACGTACGAGTTCGTGCTGCCGAAGACCCTCCCTGCGGGGACGATCGTCACCGTCGGCGCGACGGTGAATGATTCGTCGAATCGCGCCGGCACCGGCGAAGCGACGATCTCGATTCTCGAAGACTCCGGGAAGCCGGCTGTCGTACTGGTCAGCGAGCCCGCACCCGGAGGGAGCGTCTCCGACGGAGGAATCGTTCGCGTCCGGGCGACTGGCGCGGATGTCGAGGTCGGTGTCGCAACGGTCAGGGCGATTCTCGGCGCACGCACCGTCAGCCTTACGCGAGTCGGCAGCGGTGACGAGTTCGCAGGAGAGATCATCGCCCCCGACGTCTCCGGCGTCGAGGCCGTGCCGTTCGATCTCGGCGTCGAGGCCGAAGACTATGCGGGGAACGTCTCTGCTCGCACGGTAGTACCGCTGACGGTCACGCCTGTCTACGATCCCACCGATCCGGTCATCTCGTTCGTCTGCGGGACCGACGGGGCGGTTCTCCCGGTGGGCGTGAGCTTCAGCGTCCTCGTCGATGTAAAGCCGGGCGCGGCCGCGGGGTCCGATCCGGCGAACGCGATTTCATCGGTCGTTTTCAGGGTGAACGGTGACGAGCGAAGACTCGACCCGAGCGCGAGCAATCGCTACTCGACATCGATCTCGACGGTCGGCATGGCGGACGGATCCGTGGTCAGGGTGGAGGTCGAGGCTCGGACCAGTGGAACCGGATCGGGTGCTCGAGCGTGGGAGATTCCCGTCGTCGAGGCCGTCGACCTCACCGGCCACGTCATCGAGGCCGATGACCCTCGATATGAATCTCGATCGATCTTCGTGAACGGCGGGTCGCTCACGATCATCGGGCGGCACACCTTTGCGAACGTGATCGTTCTGGGGGGCGCGATGCCGTCCTCGGTCAAGACCAATCCCGCGAGCCTGCTCGAGTTCTCCTCGTCCAACGTGTACGTGGGATGTGGCGCGAGCATCGACGTCGACGATCTCGGTTCGGAGCCGGTGCCCCTTGATGGCTCCCCGGGCAGTTATGGCGGGTATGGCGCTGGAGGGCAGCGGTCGACTTACGGCTCGCTCGTCAAGCCACGAAGTTTCGGAAACGGGGGCGGCGTGAACCCGGTCTTCCGGGGTCTGCCCCAGAACAATGCGGGAGGGGCTGTCAGCCTCACGGCGGCACGCTTCGTGCTCGATGGCCAACTTCGCGCCAACGGCAGCGACACCCATGGTGACGCTGGCGGAGGATCGGGCGGAAGCGTACATCTGCAGGTCGGTGATCTCGTCCTGGGGCTCGATGGAGCGATCGCTGCAAATGGGGCGAGGGGAGGCGGCGGAGGACGGGTCGCGGTCCACGCGACGAACTCGATCCAGGCGAGCTATGCCCAGATCGCGGCTCGAGGGA